>JAFVHZ010000111.1 GCA_017474265.1 Bacteroidales bacterium
ATGCGGAGTGATCACAGGAAGGTAGCCGTAAGACTTCTGGAGCTTCTTGAGGAAGTTCTCGAGGCGCTCACGGAGAGCAGCACCCTTAGGAAGCCACAATGGAAGACCCTGACCTACTCTCTGAGAGAAAGTAAAGAGTTCCATCTCCTTACCGATCTTTCTGTGGTCACGCTTCTTTGCCTCCTCCATCATCTGCAGGTACTCGTCAAGCATAGACTTCTTAGGGAAGGTCACACCGTATACACGGGTAAGCATCTTGCGGTCCTGGTCGCCTCTCCAATATGCACCTGCGATAGCAGTAAGCTTCACAGCCTTGATCACAGATGTATCCTTGAGGTGCGGTCCACGGCAGAGGTCAGTAAAGTCACCGTTTGTATAGAATGTGATAGTACCGTCCTCGAGTTCGCTGATAAGTTCGCACTTATACTCGTCACCCTTCTCTGTAAAGGTCTTGAGCGCGTCTGCCTTTGAAACCTCAGTCCTTACGAAAGGATTCTTCTGACGTGCAAGCTCAATCATCTTGTCCTCGATAGCCTTGAGGTCAGCCTCCACGAGGGTCTTGTCGCCGAAGTCTACGTCATAATAGAAACCGGTCTCGATGGCAGGTCCGATACCGAACTTCACACCCGGATACAGCGCTTCGAGGGCTGCTGCCAGAAGGTGAGAAGAAGAATGCCAGAAGACATGCTTCGCCTCTGCATCCTCCCATTTGTGAAGACGGATGGCCGCATCCTCGTTGATAGGACGTGTCACATCATATACTGAACCTTTTCCTGTCGTGTCAGAAGCGGGTACAACCGTAGCAGCGAGTACGTCCGCTGCAAGTCTAGGGCTGATACTCTGAGCGATGTCAAACGCTGAAACACCGCTTTCATACTGTCTTACGCTACCGTCAGGAAATGTAATGTTGATCATAATTCTACCTTTTTTAAAGTTTCTAAGCAATACAAAAGCCTAATAAACAGGCAAGAGCGCAAAGATAGGAAATTTTTTCTATCTTTGTATCATTAAATATATCAATATGAAGCAAAACAGCATTCAGAAGAATATGTGGAACACTGCCGGTAAAGCCGGCCTCATCCTCGGCCTTGTATCTGCAGCATACCTTTTCATCACACAATGGATCGGTCAGGCAGAACTGCCGGCACTGGTGACCTCATTGACAGGTGGCCTTCTATGGCTCGGAAAATTCATAGGGTGTATCATGATCATGATATTCTTCATGAAGAAATTCACATCCGAAAACTCAGTAAAAGACAATGGCTTAACATTCAGGATGGGAATGGCGGCATCACTCCTTTCAGCAATCGTATTTGCTGCCTTTGCCTTTGCAAATGTTGCATTCATATCACCGGATCTCTTTGCAGAACAGATGGATGCAATCATGCAGCAATTGGGTCCGATGATGGATTCCAACTCTCTCAATGAAATGGAAAAGATGCTTGAGAACCTTCCTCAGATCACCTTCTTCTCGAATCTGATCTATTGTTTCCTCTACGGCATGATACTCTCATTCATCCTTTCCCGCAACATCCCGAGCAGGGACCCGTTTGCTGATTACAAACCGGAAGAACAATAAGTCATGACATACACCAAGGACCTTTCAATAGTCATTTCCCTCTACAATGAAGACGAATCCCTGCCTGAACTCATAGGATGGATCGAGCAGGTGATGGTCAGAGAAGGTTACAAGTACGAGATCATCATGGTCGACGACGGAAGCACTGACAGTTCCTGGCAGATAATCCGCGGACTGGCAGAAAAGAACGAGGCCATAAGAGGAATATCCTTCAGACGCAACTACGGCAAGTCTGCGGCACTTTTCCACGGATTCAAGGCTGCTGAAGGCAGAGTCGTCGTCACTATGGACGCTGACCTTCAGGATTCTCCGGAAGAGATACCTGAAATGTACAGGATGGTCGTGGAAGACGGATATGACATCGTTTCCGGATGGAAGAAGCAGAGGTTCGACAACAAACTCACAAAGAACCTTCCGTCAAAACTGTACAATTGGGCAGCACGAAAGATCACCGGTATCAGACTCCATGACATGAACTGCGGTCTCAAGGCATACCGCAACGAAGTGGTGAAGAACATCGAGGTCTACGGAGAGATGCACAGATACATTCCTTATCTTGCAAAGAACGCCGGTTTCACCAGAATCACGGAAAAGCCTGTACAGCATCAGAAGAGGAAATACGGAGTAAGCAAATTCGGTCTCGAAAGATTCGTGAACGGATTCCTGGACCTCATTTCCCTCTGGTTCCTGAGCACATTCGGAAAGAAGCCCATGCATTTCTTCGGCTTTACAGGAATACTCATGTTCCTCACCGGCGGTGCACTGGCAATGTGGGTAATAATCGAAAAACTCATCCAGCAGGGTCGTGGAATGGACTTCAGACCAGTCACGGAACAGCCGTTGTTCTACCTTGCCCTGCTCGCTGTCATTCTAGGTTTCCAACTCTTTCTTGCAGGCTTCATCTGCGAGATGATATCACGCAACAGCAGCGAACGCAATCAGTACAATATCCGCGAGGAGATCTGATCATTTCCTACTTGGGACGGTACAACTGTTTACAAGATAGATGATTGAACGAAATGGGATTCCGGAATTTGTCCTGAGTCCCATTTCGCATGTCCTGCTGTTCGAATAACCGACTTCGATACCCTTCTCAAGGACCAGGGACCTGAGTTTCCTTAACGCATACGCATTAAGTTCAGGATGCGTCATTCCCTTGTCTCCCGCAAATCCGCAGCAGCCCACGCCTTCCGGGACAAGCACAGATGACGAACACATACTTGCGAGATCGTAAATCATACTGTCAATCTTCATAAGCCTCGACGAGCAGGTAAGATGGAGAGCCACAGGAACATCAGTCTGAGTGAATACAAGTCTGTCTTTCAGGAACTTCCACACGAATTCTGAAGACTCGTACAGTTCGATTCCCTTTATGGTCTTCTTCATCCTGTGAAGACACGGGCTCTGATCACAGACAATAGGATATCTGCCACCGTCCGACGCCTTCCATAATGCCTTACCCAATTCCTCGGACTTTGAATCTGCGATGTCAGGGAGTCCCTTGCTTTCCCATATCGTACCGCAGCACAGACGGTCCATCCCTTCCGGGAATATGACTTCATACCCTGCCTTTTCAAGCAGTTCCTTCATCTCTTCCGCCAATGGTCTGAGTCCATGCTGATCCTTTTCAACCCCCATGGCCTGATTGATGCAACTTGGGAAATAGACAACCTTGAGTCCGGTCTTTTCCGATGCTTTCACCCTTTTCTCAGCATTGTAGGCAGAAGGCATGGATGGTGTCCATAGAGGTGCCCCAACGCGATGAAGGCCCTTGCCGACAGCACTCATGGCCTTAGTTCCAAGTACTGAATGTCCGAGACCGGCCAAGGAGAGAACTCCTCGCAAGGCCGCCTTCATGCCATGGAAATGATCTGCAACATATCGCCCGACAGCGTATCCGGCCTTTCCGATATTCTGACGTCGCACCTCATGGGTGAGATCCGCCACATTTATTCCCATAGGACAAGACATGGAACAGAGTCCGTCACCGGCACATGTCTGATCACCATAATATGAATACTGTTTCTTCAAGGATGCAAGCAAAGTTGGATTCTCCCCAGTTTCCTCAAGGCGTGCCATCTCCCTCTGAAGGACAATTCTTGTCCTGGATGAAAGGGTGAACCCGCACGATACGCAATTGACCTCACAGAATCCGCATTCTATACATTTGTTGATTCTGGCATATGAGGCCTGAGTCTGCCGGTCAGCACCGGCACCAGGTTCAAGCATAGGAAGAGCCTTGAAATCCTTGAAACAGCATTCCGGATCATCATTGAAGATTACACCGGGATTCAATATGTTTTCAGGATCGAAAATCCGCTTTATCCTCTTCATGATTCCGAACGCCTTCGTTCCCCACTCATATTCGACGTACGGAGCCATATTTCTTCCGGTACCATGCTCCGCCTTCAGGGAACCGTCATACTTGCCGACAACCAACTGCACCACATCGCTCATCATGGCCTTGTACCTCTGCACTTCGGACTCCTCGGAAAAAGACTGATTGATGATAAAATGAAAATTTCCTTCGAGCGCATGTCCGTAAATGCATGAATCGTCATATCCATGCCTGTCAAGCAAAGCAGACAGATCCGAAACCGCCTCCGGCAGATCCTGGACATGGAAGGCGACATCCTCTATGAGACAGGTTGTGCCCGGCTTTCTCATGCCTCCAACGGTCGGGAATATACCGGAACGTATTGACCAGTATCCCTCATACACTGAAGGATCTGTAGTAAAGGACACATTGCCATACGTATCGAAACCTGCAAGGATGTCAGAGAGTGTACGCACATTCTCGGCAAGTTCATGCTGATCATGTGCCTCAGTCTTAATCAGAAGAGCGGTCAATCCCTCTATTTCGCCAGCACCGACAGAAGCAAGGGATCTCTTGTCAAGCATCTCAACAGCAGATACAGATAGATGTTTCATAGCAACTACAGCACGTGCCGCCTCTGTAATTTCTTTGAAATATACCATGGCATGTGCCTGATGCGGAGTCGCAGGGAGCGTAGTCATCGTAACCTGACTAATAAATGCCAATGTACCCTCAGATCCGACCAAAGTGTGCAACAAGATATCAATCGGATCATCATAAGTTATCAACGGCAGTATGTTCAGGCCCGTTACATTCTTTATGGAATATTTGTTTCTTATACGCCCTGCGAGTTCTTTGTCAGAACGTACTTCGTCACGTAACTGCTGTAGAGCAGTTATCATTTCAGGATGAGTCCGCACGAAGGTTTCCCTGGAAACAGGGTCTGAAGTATCAAGTACAGTTCCGTCTATAAAGACAATTCTGGCATCCTTAAGCGTACGGTCGCTGTTATATAGGGTACCGCAACTCATGCCCGATGCATTGTTCATGACGATTCCACCGACCATACAACTCCTGATGGATGCAGGATCAGGTCCGAACTTCCGGCCATACGGCTTAAGGTACCTGTTGACATCTGCACCGATGACACCAGGCTGCAAGGTGACTGTTTCACCACTTTCCGAAACAGACCACTTGTCCCAATGTTTGCCGGCAATGACAAGAACTGAATCACTTATTGCCTGACCGGACAGACTGGTGCCAGCCGCACGGAATGTAACCGGCACATTATGCTTTGAAGCATTCTGAAGAATTGAAGAAACTTCCCTCTCATTGATGGACCGTATCACGATCTTAGGAACAAGACGATAGAATCCGGCATCGGTTCCCCATGCAAATCTGCGAATATCATCGGTATAGATCCGGTCATTATCTACAAATGTGCGGACCGAAGTAAGAAAATCATTATATCTTTCCTGCATAATGGTGTAGTCTGGTGTGGTTTGGGGTGCAAAGATAGTCAGTTAGGATATCATTTGCAAAAGTAATAAAAGTGACAAAAACAAAACACCCCGTCATCGGATGATGACAGGGTGTCGTATAAGAAAGTGGCAGCTACCTACTCTCCCACCTGGTGGGGCAGTACCATCGGCGATGGTGAGCTTAACTTCTCTGTTCGGAATGGGAAGAG
>JAFVHZ010000112.1 GCA_017474265.1 Bacteroidales bacterium
ACCTCTCCAAAGCCAGAAAAGCAGCAGCCATGACCTATCTTAAGGCCTACGGAAGCCTTGCCGTCCACACCCATAGGAAGTTCTTTCCACGTGATGGTGGCATAAGCCTGACGCAGACGCGCTGTGGCTGTTCCTGAAATCTTGGAACCCTCTCCCTTTGAATTGGCAGGGAAATAACCCTTGGTTGACGTCGCACTGAGGCCTGAATAGAAGTCGCCTTCTATCTTTGCACCGAAATGCACATTACCGACACTATATCCGCTCACATCCACTCCAAGACGGGAAGTCAATGCAAGAAAACGGAATGACGAAGTCGCATTGAGGTCCTCGGTTCCTGCCTCGTTCATACTGACATCCTTCGGAAGATAGTAGAAAAGGTCTCCTGTACCGGACACGCTCTCACGGCTGTCAAAGATGAAATAGTTACGGATGAATCCGTACAGTTTGAAATTGTTCTTTGGTTCAGGTTTCTGCTCCTTGTCAGCAGCAGAGACATTCAGGGCGCAAAGGGAAAGCAGCGCAACTGAAAGAATCACATATACACGTTTCATATACATAAAGATTAAAACGGGCCGCATATCAGCGACCCGCATATAAAATATTTCGGGTTATCAGAATCCGATGAAGACAAGCATCAGATATCCGAGTACAAAACCTACTACACCAATGATGATACCGACTGTAGCCATCTGCTTTGTGTTGATCATACCTGTAGAGTGAGCAAGAGCATTAGGAGGCGTACTTACAGGAAGACACATTGCAAGAGAGGCTGCGATTGCGATACCGGTGATCATCGAAGGCACACCGCCAAGAGACTGGAATGATGGAATATCCTTCATGGCGGTTCCGACTACGACAAGGATAGGCACAACAAGATTCGCTGCCGCCGAATTCGAGATGAAGTTAGAAAGGAAATAGCATATGAGACCTCCGACTAGCATCACTACAAGTGCATTCCAACTTGTGAACGGAATGATCTGTATCAGGGTTGAAGCCAGACCTGTCTGATTGAGGGCGGTTCCGAGAGCGAAACCTCCGGCCACCATCCAGAGCACGGCCCAGTTGATCGATTCCAGATGACGTGCCTTAAGGATACCGGTAGCAGAGAATACGGCAAACGGAATCATTGCTACGATATTGGAGTTGACCTTGAAGAGGCTCTCTCCTATCCAAAGGATGATGGTCAGCGCAAATGTCACCCAAACAACATATTTCTGGAAAGGAGTGACCTTTACAGGAGCACCCTCAATCTTGAGTTCTATCTTCTTGGCCTTGAAAGGATACATTTTCAAAAGAAGCACCCATGCAAAAAGAAGCATTATGATGACATAAGGTACCATTCTGAGCATCCATCCGAAGAAAGTCACATTATAACCGGCTTCCTGGAGGGCGCCGAGGGCGATTGCATTAGGAGGTGTACCGATAGGGGTACCCATACCGCCGATATTGGCAGCGATCGGAATAGCAAGAGCAAGTGCGATTCTTCCGCCACCGTCCTTAGGCAATGTCGCAAGAACAGGGGTAAGGAAGGTAAGCATCATGGCCGCGGTCGCAGTGTTGCTCATGAACATCGAGAATATGCCGATAACAAGTAGAACACCAAGAAGCACGGTCTTGGGATTTGTACCGAAAGGCTTGAGCATCACTTTGGCAAGCTGTACGTCAAGACCTACCTTGGTAGCGGCAAACGCCAGCACGAATCCACCGAGGAAGAGCATGATCACAGGGTCAGCGAATGCTGCCATCACATCCTTATAATTTGTCAAGGCACCTACATTCTCCTTTGCAATAAGGAAGCCGAGGCCCTTGTTGGAGGTAGTCAGAAGAATTGACACTATGGCAACCACAGAAGTTGTCCAAGTCGGAATCACCTCAAGAATCCACATCAGAGCGGTAAATACGAAGATTGCGATCACTCTCTGCTGGGTCAAGGTAAAGAGAGGGGCATTTGTCACGGGATCAACGCCATAGAACGATGTAGGGACCAATGCCAGGAAGAAGGTGATGATGCACACTACCAGGAAAGAAAGGCAGCGCTTTACATTCATCGGATGGCCTAAGAATGAAAAATAGGACATGATCGTATCAGTTTTAGTTATTAATTATCGCGTAAAGTTGGATATTATTTTCATAAAAAGCAAGAGAGCAGCCCAAAAGGCTGCTCCCCCGACATCTGTAATATCTTTATAGACTTAGACAAGTCCGGTCGATCCGAGGATGATAAGCATTGTATATCCAAGCACAAGGCCCACGACACCCATGATAAGTCCGGTCTTTACCATATCCTTCTGCTCGATCATGCCGGTAGCGGCAGCAATTGCATTAGGTGGCGTAGAGATAGGAAGTACCATACCGAGTGATGAACCGATAGCCACACCGATAAGGAGAGTAGATACGCCTCCGAGAGGTGCAAGGTTAGCAGATACCGCAGCACTTGCTCCTACAGCGGCAAGGATAGGCACAAGGAGGGATGCTGTCGCAGTATGCGAGATGAAGTTGGCCATTGCATAGCAGATGAGACCTGAACCTACAACCATCACCACTGCAGGCCATGAACCGAATGGAATAGCGTTGATCAGAGTCTGTGCAAGGCCTGTCTCCTGAAGACCCACTCCGAGAGCAAAACCTCCGGCAACCATCCAGAGTACTGACCAGCTGATTTCCTCAAGGTCACGCTTGGTAAGGACACCGATGATTGCGCATACGCCTACAGGGAGCATTGCAACAACGTTTGCGTTGACTCCGGTAGCCTTGTCGAGAACCCAGAGAAGAACAGTGACAGCGAAAGTGATGTATACCACGATCGATCTCCAGTCCTTCTTGAGTTCACCCTCGATGTTAAGGTTGATCTCCTTAGCCTTGAATGGGAAGAGTTTCACAAGCATCACCCAAGCGATGAAGAGGAGAACGAGAGTGAAAGGGATCATGAATGCCATCCACTGACCGAATCCGATTTCGATGCCGATTTCCGACATATACTTGAGGGCGATTGCATTAGGAGGAGTTCCGATAGGAGTACCCATACCTCCTACGTTTGCAGCGATCGGAATAGCAAGCGCGAGGGCTATCTTTCCTTTGCCGTCAGCAGGCAGAGCCTTGAGAACAGGGCCGAGGAAAGTGAGCATCATCGCTGCTGTCGCAGTGTTGCTGAGGAACATAGAGAAGATACCTGTCACCATGAGGAAGCCGAGAAGAACCATCTTAGGCTTCTTGCCGAAAGGCTTGAGCATCACACGAGCAAGGAAGAGGTCAAGACCGGTCTTCGATGCAGCGATCGCAAGTACAAATCCTCCGATGAAGAGCATGATGATCGGATCTGCAAAGCAATGGAGAAGAGACTTGTAACTTGTCTGTACACCAAGCGCCTCCGGACCTGCATTTTCAAAGAACACCAGACTGCTGTTTGACGTAGTGAACAGAAGGAGCACCACAACCATTACAGAGGTAGTCCATGCAGGTACAGCCTCGAAGAGCCACATGAGGATTGCGAAAAGGAAGATTGCGAGAGTCCTCTTCTGAATGATGGTCATGCCGTCGATCCAGTTCTCTACAGGAAGACACCATACAACCAACGCTGCGACAATGGCAATGATAAGGCGTATAGCCCTAGACACTGTCTTGTCGTCAGTCCTGTGAGCCTTTTTCCAATTGTGATAAGACTCGACAAGATCATATCCTGGGAATAATTTGAACATAGTGATATAAATTTTAATGTAATTGTCGTCGTTTTTTCAAAACGGCCGCAAAGTTAGCCTTTATTTATAATAAAGCAACTGAAATAACGAATAAAATGACAATGGGCCGGACCCTGAAGGTCCAGCCCATCTGTATGAAATCGTGATTTTAGATGATTCCCTGTTCAAGCATTGCCTGAGCGACCTTCATGAATCCGGCGATGTTGGCGCCCTTCACATAGTTGATGTATCCGTCAGGCTGGGTACCGTACTTCACGCATGCCTCGTGGATGTTCGACATGATTGCATGGAGTTTCTCGTCCACCTCTGCAGGACTCCAGCTGATATGCATTGCATTCTGAGTCATCTCAAGACCTGAAGTAGCCACACCACCTGCATTCACAGCCTTACCAGGAGCGAACATGATGCCGGCCTTCTGGAATGCCGCGATTGCCTCTGGGGTACATCCCATGTTGGAAACCTCGGCAGCAAGCC
>JAFVHZ010000113.1 GCA_017474265.1 Bacteroidales bacterium
GATGATCCTCTGTGCTTCAGGGCCGTAGTTCCATGGTTCCGTGTCGCTCATGTAGCCGTGGACACGCATCAGAGGGAGGAAGGTGCCGGCCTGTACCCAGCGGATGAGGCGCTCGATGTACTCAGGGTTCGAGTACTGGTCGCGAGGACGGAAGAATCCTCCTGCGTCGTATGTCCACCAAGGAAGTCCGCTGGCCATGAAGTTGAGGCCTGCGCTGATCTGATATCTGAGTGTCTGCCAGTCGTTTCCGACGTCTCCTGACCAGAGGACCGCTCCATATTTCTGGATTCCCGAGAA
Organism: Bacteroidales bacterium; assembly: GCA_017474265.1. Classification (GTDB taxonomy): domain Bacteria; phylum Bacteroidota; class Bacteroidia; order Bacteroidales; family UBA932; genus Cryptobacteroides. The sequence continues at coordinate 298 of JAFVHZ010000113.1, forward strand.
TCCGCTGCGGGTGAATATCATCGCTCTGCGGCCCGGATCGTCCTTGCGGAGACCCTCATAAACGGTCTTGTTGACCATGTTAGGGTAGATGTTGCGGTATCTTTCGCCAGGCTCTGCGCCCTTCATTATGCGTCTGCCCTCGAGGTCGTCGTTCTCCGGTTCTGTAGCGTCCTGCCACCATGCGTCGATGCCGATAGGAAGGAGCCTGCTGCTGAAGTTCTCCCAGTAGAATCCGGATGCCTCAGGGTCGAAGAAGTCGATCCAGGTGGTCTCAGGAATGAAAAGTCCGCGTCCCTCGGCTTCCTTGCCCACTTCCGACGACGGGTCGATCTTGGACCATACGGAAAGCATGAGCTTCATGTCCATTTCGTGGAGGTCGGCGACCATTCCGGTCGGATCCGGGTAGAATTCCTCGTCGAACTTCATGGCGTTCCAGCCGTATTTTCCCCAATACTGCCAGTCCTGGACGATCAGGTCGATAGGGATCTGCTCCTCGCGGAATCTCTTCGCCGTGTTCAGCAGTTCCTCCTGCGACTTAAACCTTTCGCGGCAATGGATATATCCCAAAGCCCATGACGGGAGCATAGGGACCTCGCCGGTCGCCTCGCGGTATGAGGCGATCACATTGTCTGCACTGCCGGTGAATACGGTATAGTCCACGCATTCCGCCACCGGAGAACGGAAGGTGCTGTTGTCGTCGATCTTCTTGTAGTATATCGAAGGCTGGTCACCTCTTTCGAGTTCGGCTCTGAGCTCATGCGAACCTGCGGTGAGGCTTACGATGGCTGTAGTCGTAGGAGGAAGCCATGAGTTTACGAGGTTGATGACTGTCTGGCCGTCGATGCTCAGATTATGCCTTCTGGCCATCTTCTGGCCCACATCCAGCAGGATTGCGTACTGGCCGTCCTCAGGTACTTCGAGGGTTGCCTTGAAGTTGTTGTTGCGGCGAAGTTCCCATCTTCCGCCCTCTGTAGAGGTCACGTTCACTCGTCTCTCTGCTCCTACGCTCTCTTCACGTTCCATGGCGATCCTGTTGTCGGCAGGGTTGAAGTCGGTCAGACCGTAGTTGTTCCAGAGGATGCCGTAGCCCTTGCTTGACATCAGGAACGGAATCGCAATCTGGGTATTCACCTGAGTCAGGCGTCTTGTCAGACCCTTCACGTTGAGGAATCCGTCCTGGAACTGCCCGAGACCATAAAGATACTCGTCCTCAGGAGAAGCGATGGTCAGCGTTGCCTGGCGCGTTGCCTCGCCCTGCACCTGAGCGTCCTTCAACTCATGTCCTGTAGCCTTGAAAACCTCCTTTCCGGAAGCGTCAGCGACGGTCACGATGCCTCCTTCGGTGTCTACTGAAACTGTCATCTTTTCAGTGGAAAACACTGCCACACTGCCTTCTATGGCCTTTTCCATCTTTACCGGTCTGGCTTTCTCATAGACCATTTCAGGCATCTCTCTGACCTCTCCTTCCGCGTACTGGATGCGTACCGCGTCGTCCTGGATGGCTGTGAGTGTGAGTGTGCCTTCGCCGAATGCGATGGTCTGAGGTTTAGGTGAGCAGCTGCAGCAAAGGGCTGCGAAGACTGCTGTAATGATTATGAAGCGTTTCATCTTGATGGTTTTATTTCTCCAAAGATAACGAATTATGCCCGATATTTCATATCTTTACAATGTTTATCACAAATTATCATGAAACCTAGGCTTTTATCCATCTTTGCGGCCCTTCTGTTTGCCGCCCTCGGCGCACATGCGCAGGACAGACTTTATTCCAATGAATTCCCTTTGGGAGATGTTAAACTTCTCGACGGACCTTTGAAGGATGCACGCGACCTCAATCTGGAGGTGCTGAAGCAGTATGACGTGGACCGTATGCTGGCTCCGTACAGAAAGGAGTCCGGCCTCGAGATGAAGGCAAAGCCATATCCTAACTGGGACGGCCTGGACGGCCATATTGCCGGACATTATCTTTCTGCAATGGCGATGAACTATGCCGCTACAGGCGAGGAGTGGTGCCGCGAGAGGATGGAATATATGCTCAGCGAACTCAAGGAAGTTCATGCCGCACATGCGGAGAACCATCCGGAATGGGGTGTGGACTACATCGGCGGCTTTCCTGGCAGCGACGCCCTCTGGACCTCGTTCAAGAAGGGTGAATTCGGAATATATTTCGGTGCATGGGCTCCGTTCTACAACCTCCATAAGATGTATGCAGGCCTTCGAGATGCATGGGTTTACTGCGGATATGAGGACGCAAAGGAGATGTTCCTCGCATTCTCGGACTGGGCCATCGCACTGACCGCAGACCTTACCGATGAAACATATCCTTTCGATTATTCTTGTAATATGCATACTGCTCTGCGGCTGTTCCCCAGCCCAGCCATCCGCCCGGGTAGCCGCCACCACGCTGCCCGTATATGAATTCACCTGC
>JAFVHZ010000114.1 GCA_017474265.1 Bacteroidales bacterium
GGCGGTCTGCTCATATATGACCCTAACGGCATAATCAACCCTCCTACAAGAACAGACATCAAGGTCTGCAGGATCGACGCAATCAATGTTGCAGCGCAAGTCGGTAATTCAAAGGTATACAATATGGCAGTCATGGGAGCTTACCTCAAGATAAAGCCGATCGTATCTTTCGACAACATCGACAAAGGACTTGCAAAGTGCATCCCTGCCCGTTATGCTGACCTGATCGCCCTGAACAAACAGGCTATAGAAGAAGGCATGAAGGCTGTTGAGGAACTTTAATCCACACGATTAGTGAACATAACTGCTTTGATTTACTCAATTTATTTTGAGAAATCAAAGCAGTTTGTTATTTTTGCAGAGTAGGTTTAATCTGTAATGTAATGCTTGAGACGATAAAGCAGAAAATACAGCAGTTGATTGCTGCTTACGAAGCGGAAAGAGCGGAGCGAGAAAGGCTCCTGACCGCATTGATTCAGGCAGAAGAGCAGAACGAGACCTACAGAAAGCAGATAACAGAGTTAGAGAGACAGATTGATAACCTGAAACTTGCAGAAGCACTCAAAGCCGACGGAAACGGAAGCGAAGAAGCGAAGAAGAAGATAAACAGCCTTATGAAGGAAATCGACAGGTGCATCACTTTAATGGAGGGATAATATGGCAGAGCAAAGCATCAGAATAAAGATTGCAGGTCGCGAATATCCATTGAAGGTGACTTCGCCTGAACAGGAGGAAGTGATAAGAAAGGCTGCTGACGACATCAGGAAGATGACCGAAGCATACCAGCAGAGGTTCAAGGACAAGCAGATGATCGAGATTCTTTCACTTGTGGCATTGAATGTGTGCATATCGAATATAACCCTCAACAGACAGATAAAGAATCTGGAGAAGGGAGAAGAGGCTCTTGCAAAAGAAATTTCAGGTTATCTTGAAAATATTGACAGGAACAGCCGTTAGTTACATTTTTTGCTGAAATCAACACTAATAATGTAACCGGGACTACTCGGATGGGGATGACTGGCCTATTTTACCCATTATGGGGATTCCGCATATGCGGGACGGAGGATTTCAGAACCGATGATCCGGAGCCCAAATCTTATTTTTTAAGATTTTCTGACAAACCCACTAACGGCTTTTTACTTAATAACTTGACTGGTCTGCTTGACATAAGCGGCCAGTCATTTTTGTGCAACTTAAACCAAACATATATATGAACATTGTAATCAACATTTTGTGTGCAGTACTGGGCGCCGTTTTAGCGCTCGGAACTTACATATTTGTCCGTAGAATAATTCTGAAAGGACAGAAGGAGGACATCATCAAAAAGGCCGAACTTGAGGCGGAGAGCATCAAGAAGGAGAAGATTTTTCAGGCAAAGGAAAAGTTCCTTCAGTTAAAAAGCGAACATGAGCAGTACATCAACGAGAAGAACAAGCAGATCAGCGATGTAGAGAACCGGCTGAAACAGAAGGAAAACAGCCTGAATCAGCAGAATTCCGAACTTGGACGCAAGAACAAGGAGGCAGATGCTATCAGGGAGAATCTCAAGGCCCAGGTGGAAATCGCAACCAAGAAGACCGAAGAATATGAAAAGTTGCGTCAGGACGCCATCAAGCAGATAGAGAACATCGCCGGACTTACTGCGGCAGAGGCTAAGAACCACCTGATGGAAAGCATGAAGGCAGAGGCAAGAACGCAGGCTCAGTCATACATCAACGACGTGATGGACGAAGCGCGTCTCACAGCATCAAAAGAGGCTAAGCGCATCGTGATCAACACCATACAGAGGACAGCATCTGAGACTGCCATCGAAAAC
>JAFVHZ010000115.1 GCA_017474265.1 Bacteroidales bacterium
AGGGCATAGAAGTTGGCCACCTGATAGCCGAAGGAGCCGTAGTACGGATGCTCCTGAAGGGCCATTATCTGGAGGGTATCATATCCCAGGTCCGCCACTTTCGGAAGGACGTTCACGCGGAACTCCTCGAATGTACCGACCTTCTCCTCCTCCGCCGCCATTCCGATATGGCACTCGTAAATGAGGGGATGCGGTCTCTTTCCCGGTTTAGGATGCTTCCATTCATACGGCTGGGCAGGATCCCACACCTGGGCGCAGAACTGTTTGGTCACAGGGTCCTGCACGGCTCTGGTCACATACGCCGGAAGACGCTCGGCGCCGCCGCCCTTCCACTCTATATACAGTTTGTAGAGAGTACCGTGATCGAGAAACATCGCTGGAAGAACTATCTCCCAGTTACCCCCGCCTATAGGCCTCAGGGCATATGCCTCGGTGCGCTTCCAGTTATTGAATTCGCCTATGATATAGATCTTTGTCGCATTCGGAGCCCACTCGCGGAACACCCAGTTGCCCTTCGCGTCACGGTGAAGACCGTAATAGATATGATTGTTCATACCCTTGCTCAGGGAACCGTCCACGGAGAGTTTCTCCTTGAGGTCCATTATCATCTCATGTCTCCTGTCAATGGCTTCCTTGTAAGGCATCAGCCACTCGTCAAAGTCATAGATCATCTGTTTCTTCTTTGCCATATCGTTGTCTTGGTTATTTTTCCAGTTTCTCACGCGCCCCGCGCAGATATGCACGGCAGGCCTCCAGGAGTTCCTGAGAGCGCTTTATATACTTGTCAATATCATCCAGACCCGTCTGCGGGTCCTCTACCTTTGCCGCGATGGATTCGAGTTCCTCGACGGCCTTTGCGTAATCAAATCTATCTTCCATCATCATTTATTTTCAGATCCTCACGTCGGGACTTTGTCCCTTCTCAGAATGACGCACACTATCCACGATACACTCCAGGGCGCCGTCCGGGAACATCAAGGTCATGCGGTCGCCGGCCTTCACTCCCTCCGCGCCCTTCACGACAATCCCGCGGCCGTCTACCGCAAGGACATATCCTCTTTCCAGAATCCTGCGCGGATCGGCAGACATAATCCTGGTCTCCAGAACATTCAGAGCAGACTCCATAGCCGACATCTTCAACTTCAGACCTCCCCAGACTCTTGACTCCAACGCGCTCAGAGCGGCTTCCGCCACAGATATCCGTGACGAAAAGGCCAGGCGCAGACGCGTCATGCATGATTCCAGACGCGCGTCCTCGTCCTCATATATCTCCAGGAAATAATCCGCAAGGGCAGTCGGAGTCTTGACATATGCATGCGCCACCATATCGGCCACATGATGGTCCTGGTCGTGACCGATTGCCGTAAGTACAGGAATCGGATACTGAGCGATCACGGAAGCAAGGCCATAGTCATCAAAGCATGCCAGGTCAAGTTTCGAGCCGCCTCCACGGAGGATCAGGACCGCATCGTAATCCATACCGCTCTCCATGACTGCATCCATGGCCTCCACTATGGAGGCCGGAGAACCTGCGCCCTGCATCAGGGCCGGGTATAGGTCGGTGCGGAAAGAGAATCCGTACTGGTTCTCATGAAGATGACGCATGAAATCGCGGTATCCGGCGGCATCCTCGGCAGAGATGACGGCAAGGGCATACGGCAGGGCAGGCATCTGCAGTTCCTGCTGAAGTCCCATGAGTCCTTCCTCGACAAGCCGCGCTATTGTCTGCTGACGCTCCATTTCCTTTGCACCGAGAGTGAATTCGGCATCTATGTCGTTGATGATGAAGGACAGTCCGTAAAGTTCACTATAGGTCACCTGGACCTGGGCAAGTATGACCATGCCTTCGCTCAGAGGCGAGCCTGTCACAGACTGAAAATATGGTGCTATGAACCTGTACTTAGAACTCCACATGATGGCCCCGGCCTTTGCAACAAGGCGGCCGTCCTCACTCTGGGACAGTTCCATATAACAATGGCCTCCGTTACGCGCCTTTACGGCACTCACTTCGGCCCTTATCCATACCTTCTCCGGAAAAAGACATTCTATCCCCTCTTTGAGCATCGACTGAAGTTCAAACAGGTCAAAAAATTCTTTTTCCATAAATTTTCAATTCAAGCGCAACAAATTTATAAAAAATCCCCGACATACGCCACCCTTTCTGAATAAAATGAAATAAATTTCATATATTTGCCGACTGATTTCGAGACCCTGTCAATTATGAAGATTACAGAAGCGCTTTTTTCCGGCAGCAGCACCAGGATCTCCGAGAAGCCGAAGCAGAAATTTCCTGAATTCGCCTTCATCGGAAGGTCAAATGTCGGCAAGTCGTCCCTGATCAACATGCTCTGCCGCAACAAGAAACTGGCAATGACTTCAAGCAAGCCGGGAAAGACCAGGCTTGTCAACCATTTCCTCATCAACAGACAGTGGTACCTCGTGGACCTTCCCGGCTACGGCTACGCCAAGATGTCGGCAACCGGAAAGCAGAAACTCGAGCAGGTCATCAGAAACTACATCAACCTGTCTCAGGAGATGGTGATGCTCTTCGTCCTGATAGATTCCAGACACGACCTCACGACCGTAGACATGGAATTCCTCTTCGAACTCGGACAGAGCAGGATACCTTTCGCCATCATCTTCACCAAGGGCGACAAACTCGGCCCGAACGCCCTGGCCACACAGACCGACAGGATCAAGAACCAGATACTGGAACACTGGGAAGAACTCCCTCCTACATTCATAAGTTCGTCAGAGACCGGACTGGGAAGAGAGGAGATACTCAGTTATATCGAGTCTGTTCTGGCAGACCTGGAGCAACAGCAGCAAAACCTTTAACCCTCATACACGATGCACAAAGAACATAGAATCAAGATTTTCACCTGCAAAGCATCAAAAGACTTTGCGGTCAAGGTCGCCAAGGAACTCAACCTGGAAATAGGAAACTCGGATGTACTCACCTTCAGTGACGGCGAGTTCCAGCCATGCTACAACGAGAGCGTACGCGGAGCCACCGTATTCATCATCCAGTCCACTTTCCCTCCTACAGACAACCTTTTCGAACTCCTTCTGATGATCGACGCTGCCAAGAGAGCGTCAGCACACAAGGTGATCGCAGTCATGCCGTACTTCGGAATGGCAAGACAGGACCGCAAGGACAAGCCAAGAGTTCCGATAGGAGCGAAACTTGTAGCAAACATGCTTCATGCTGCAGGTTGCGACCGTGTAATGACATGTGACCTCCATGCAGACCAGATCCAGGGATTCTTCGACTTCCCTGTGGACCACATTTATGCAAGTGCAGTCTTCCTTCCATACCTGAAGGCTCTCAACATCGACAACCTCGCCATCGCCGCTCCTGACATGGGAGGTGCAAAGAGGGCTAATGCGTATGCAAGATATCTCGAGTGTCCTGTGGTCATCTGCCACAAGTCACGCGAAAAGGCAAACGTGGTGGCTTCAATCACTGCCATCGGTGATGTTGCCGGCAAGAACATCGTGATCGTCGACGACATGATCGACACTGCAGGGACACTGGCAAAGGCTGCCAACGTGCTCAAGGAAATGGGAGCGCTCAGCGTCCGCGCATGTGCCACACACCCTGTATTCTCCGGACCTGCATACGACAGGATCGCAGAGTCCGCACTCGAGGAAGTGATCGTGACCGACACCATTCCTCTCAGCAACGACCCTGAGAAGGACAAGAGCAAGATCACCGTGCTCACGATGACCGAGATGTTCGCCAACATCATCAGCAAGGTCTACAATTACGAGGAGATCAGTTCAAGTTTCATCAACTAGGAACTGCTTTTGATAATGATTCCGTCGGGAGGAATGGACCTTCCGACGGAATTTTGGGATAAATTATGGAAATATTCATTGCAGCATTGATCCTTGTCGCGCTCTGTGTCTTCGGCATGTGCTTCAACATCATCTTCAGGAAGGACGGAAAGTTCCCTGAGACCGAAATAGAGAACAATGTCGAGATGCGCAAGAGAGGCATCAAGTGCGCCAAGGAAGAGGAAATAAAGTTGTGGGGCAGGAAGAACCCGGACGGCACACCTGTGTGTGACGAGGGCGGGTGCGCAAGTTGCGGCAACGCCGTTACCTGCAAGTAACCTTAACCTACCGCTCCCGTAATCAGGGCTGATACGGGATGCATATGGATTCGGTCCCGGATAGGGACAGGCAATCATCGCCGTGAGGCGGGATATTAACAATTAAACCTACTTATTATGAGTTTATTAGCAATTGTAGGACGCCCGAATGTAGGCAAGTCCACACTTTTCAACCGTCTGGTCGGAATGAGACAGGCGATCGTAGACGAGACAGCGGGAGTTACCCGTGACAGGCACTATGGCAGATGCGAATGGTGCGGCACAGAGTTCTCTGTAGTAGACACCGGAGGATACACATCCAACTCGGACGACATCTTCGA
>JAFVHZ010000116.1 GCA_017474265.1 Bacteroidales bacterium
CAGATAATGGCCCTTCAGGAGCATCCGTACTACGGCTCCTTCGGCTATCAGGTGGCCAACTTCTATGCCCTGAGTTCGCGTTTCGGCACTCCTGAGGAGTTCAAGGCACTTGTGGACGAAGCCCACGCACTCGGTATTGCGGTGGTGATGGATATCGTTCATTCCCACTCGGTCGACAATGAGGCCGAAGGACTCGGAAACTTCGACGGAAAGGAGACCCTCTACTTCTACGACGGCTGGCAGGGACGCCATCCGGCATGGGGTTCGAGATGCTTCGATTACGGTAAGGACGAGACAAAATATTTCCTTCTTTCGAACTGCAAGTACTGGATGGAGGAATACCATATTGACGGTTTCCGCTTCGACGGAGTGACCAGCATGCTCTATTGGGATCACGGTCTGGAGAAGGATTTCGTAGGCTATGACAATTATTTCAATCAGGGTGTCGACGAGAATGCCGTGGCATACCTTGCACTCGCCAACATCCTCATCCGTGAGATGAATCCGGATGCTTTCACCATCGCCGAGGATGTGAGCGGAATGGCAGGCCTTGCGGCCCCTCTCGAAGCAGGCGGTGTCGGTTTCGATTTCCGTATGAGCATGGGAGTCGCGGACAACTGGATCAAATGGATCAAGGAACTCACCGATGACCAGTGGCGTGTGGGTGAGATCTGGTGGCAACTGACCAACAAGCGTGCGGACGAGAAGACCATCAGTTATGCCGAGTGCCACGACCAGGCCATGGTGGGTGACAAGACCATCGCCTTCCGTCTGATGGACAAGGAGATGTACTTCTCTATGAACAAGGACTCTCAGTCGGACATCGTGGACAGGGGAATGGCCCTTCACAAGATGATCCGTCTTGTGACCATGGCGACCTGCGGCAACGGCTATCTCACCTTCATGGGCAACGAATTCGGCCATCCTGAATGGATCGACTTTCCTCGCGAAGGAAACGGATGGTCATACAAGCATGCCAGAAGGCAGTGGTCTCTGGCAGAACCGGACTATCTGAGATATAGATATCTGAGAAATTTCGACCGTGCAATGGTGCATCTGGCGCGTCAGGAAGCCATTCTTGACGAGGCTCCGGAACTTTTTGTGCAGGATGAAGAGAAAAAGATACTGATTTTCAAAAGAAAAAATTGTATCTTTGCGCTCAATTTCAACCCCACTGCCTCATTTGCCGACTACGGCTTTGCCGCACCTGCCGGCAAATATGAAGCGGTACTCAATACAGACGAAAACGAATTTGACGGCTTCTCCAGGATAAAGACTGGAGAGGTGCATTTCAGTGTGTCTGCCAGGAGTGAGAACGGCAACGGAAAATATGACGAGACCTTGTATCTCTACCTTCCGGCCAGAACGGCAGTTGTGTTGAAAAAGATTGACTGACAATAACTTTAAAATAAACATATATGGCTTTTCTAAAATTCAACAAGTCCGAACTTGTCAACCTTGAATACTCGCTCAAGCGCGAACTCATCGTTGCAAACGAGACCGGCGCATATTGCAACACGTCTATCGTGACCTGCAACACAAGGCGCTATCACGGACTGCTCGCTGTCCCTGTGGATGAGTTGGGCGGTGGAAAGTACATGCTGCTTTCCGCACTTGATGAGAGCCTTGTCCTTGGAGGTAAGCAGTTCAACCTCGGTATCCATTGCTACGGTGATACTTATGAGCCGAGAGGACATAAGTACATCATCGACTTTGATGCCGATCCTGTGCCTGTAGTGACCTACAAGGTCGGAGGAATCCTTTTCACAAAGACCATCATGATGGTACCTGACAACGACCAGGTGCTCATCAAGTATGAACTTCTTGAGGCTCCTACCAAGGTGAACCTTTCCCTCAAGCCGTTCCTTGCCTTCAGAAGCATTCATAGTCTTACAAGCCAGAATGCAGAGGCATATACCGGTTATGATGAGGTTGACGGAGGTGTGTCTTTCCGCCTTTACAACGGTTTCCCTGACCTCAATCTTCAGATTTCCGGCAAGTCATCCTTCAAGTATCAGCCATATTGGTATAGCGGAGTGACCTATTCCGATGAGTACCGCCGTGGTTTCGATTGCCGTGAAGACCTCTTCGTTCCGGGAGCATTTACAATAGAGATGAAGCCGGGTGAATCGATTGTCTTCTCTGCATCAGTGAACGAAATCAACCCTAAGGGTCTCAAGAGGAAGTTTACCGATATCCTCAAGAAGACTCCTGATGTGGAGACATATGAAGACCTTCTTGCCCACAATGCTGAAATGTTCAAGGTACATAAGGGAGACAAGGCACGCATCAATGCCGGTTTCTCATGGCTTGAGACCGGACTTCTGCGCGAGACCATCGAGGCTCTTCCTGGCCTTACCCTTTATGCAAACGGTGACTGCGATGAATTCGAGAAGATCCTCGACACCCTCATTGCAGACGAGCAGGAGAGACTTTATCGTCGCACCACTCAGTGCGAGGCCCCTCTCCGCCTGACAGAGACCATCCAGCAGTACATCCGCTTCACCGGCAGGGAAAAGCAGATATGGAAGAAGTACAGCGAGGTCCTCAAGGGCATCATCGAGAGTTATGCTCCGGGATGCAGGAAGGAGATCGCAATGCATCCTAACGGACTCCTCTGGGCTCAGATGGACGGTGTGGCACTCTCATGGATGAATGCATATGTATACGGCCGTCCTGTGACAGAAAGAGCGGGATATCAGATCGAGACAAACGCATTCTGGTACAATGCCCTCTGCTTCGCCATCGACATGGAGAACAAGTACGGTCCTAAGAAGAGTTCGTTCGTAGAACGCTGGAGTCCTGTACGTGATCTCGTGAAGGAGAATTTCCAGGCTATATTCTGGAAACCTGAGTGGGGATATATGGTGGATTATGTCGGCAATGGTCCTGCAGATCAGGCTGTCCGTCCTAACCAGCTCTTCCCGATATATCTGGAATATTGCCCTGTGGACGATGAGATCGTATCTGAGGTGGTTTCGACAATAAATGATGAGTTGCTCACCAAGA
>JAFVHZ010000008.1 GCA_017474265.1 Bacteroidales bacterium
CAGTAGTGCCGTAGATATTTTCATCCGACAGTTTCTTTCTATGTTCTTTGCTGATCCCACTGTGAACTCTATTAGATTTCGGGTCTGAGAACAAGCCTCCCAGCGTATTATTGGTGTTTGGAAGTCCTGTTCCCGGATAATCATAGAATCTAAAACTACCGGGAACAGGCATTTCTCATAGCACTGTTACAAAAGGCTTACAATCAACTGATTGCGAACATGCTTAATAAAACAACTGTTGCCAGTGCTTCATTTTTTAGCAGCACTGGCAACACTCTTATTTTATAACCTGCTACATATTAACCACTTGCAAAAAGACCCTGTTGCCGGTCGTCGTAAAGCAGGCGCATAGTTCGCATCCACGATTTCAGAAACTTCAACCATTCTTCAGAAAACCGTCTGCACACCGACCACTCATCTCTTTACCCGATAAAAAACCTGTTGTCATACCTGTTCAAATACAGATTTCTTCGCTGCTGTAGTCGTTGCAGGTGCCTTCGGATGTTTTGACTGCACTGCTTGTCCAGCACCTTGGATATGCTCATCAGCGACCCGAACCAAGGAATTTCAACAAACTGGTACTTAGGCAGGAAGGAATGGATACATCAATGACAGAACTTGCTGTTTGCTCTGAATACGACATTATTTCTCATGTTCTATAAAACAGTGCCTGTCCCAGAAAGGGTCGCTTCCTCCGTCCTTAGGAAGAGGAGGTGCCTTTACACCGGGGTAAATCGTGATCAGAGCATATCCGTCACCATCCGCCTCCAGCACGATCTGAATTTCGCTTGTCAGACATGTCCGCGATATCCTCACTTTTCTTATCACGCAATCATTCCTTACATCAGTCCTCAACGTCTGAAGTTCATCCCGGTCCAGTTCCGACATATCAATGATACTGTCAGTGCCAACGGACCTTCCTGCATCAACAGAAATGCGTATGCGCCCGTCCTTGTCAGGTTCCGGGAGACGGTCGAAGACATCCGGTGAGAGCCGCTCCACATATTCAAGGACTTCTCTCGGAGACCGCGCAAAAGATGCATGGAACTTGGAGCCGACCTCTGCAAGACGGGAATCTATCGCGTCCATGACATAACCGGACTCTGACAGGAGAGTCCTGGTCAGGTCATCAATCTTCTCGAAATGGCTCAGACTGTGAAAGACAGTATCGGGAGCCACATTTATCTTTTCCATATCTGACATCTGTTGAACAGTCTGCACATAGTCTTCCATATCCACTCCCCTGCCATCTTCCATGGAACAAGGACAAGCAGCAGCACTGCGATGACAAAGGCGATGGCCACCCATGCCACTATATTGAATCCGCATGACGGAACATCCAGTCCGAGCATCGAACTTACCAGAGAAGTGACATCGAAGAGGACCGAACCCATAGTAAAGACAGTCAGGGTGGTTATCAGTCTGTTCAGTTTCTTCTCCGAAACGCGTTCCTGCCGTCTGCTCTCCTGTTCTATATATTTATGCAACTGATCACGCTCAGCCTGCAGACCCAGACCGACATTGATCTTTTCGTATATCAACTGAGGGAGGAAATTATATGAAATAGTCGGAAAAGCGTAATACATCTCCAGTTCCTTCATCTCATCCTCAAGGCTTATCGGCTTGCTGCTGTCCTTAGGGAAACGGAAGTCCTTGTCAAGGTTGACCAGCAGGAGTTTCTGATACAGAGAATGGATATAGATCATTCGGAAATATGACACCCAGACGAAGAAACTGCCGGTAAAATCAACTCCCAGGACAGTAAAGGTATCCAGCAGAGCCAACGCTTTCCAGTTGTTGTATACTGAAAGCATATTGGTACTGATGATGGAATCATAATACTGCTTTGAAGGACAATTATAGTCATTTTTGTCATTCACAGCCCCCGTCTTTATCAGCGTGCCGTACTCAAAGATACGTTCATCGCTGATGTCCGTAGTACTTACTATCTGAAACAGTTTCAGTTTTGCACCGGACTCCATCAGATCGGCATGCTGTCCTGCCTTTCCGTCTTTCCCGCACAGATCCAGAAGGGGCGCTATCGATTTGAGATATGCTCCGTCTGATGGGATTTCATCATACGACTCCACATCACGCATTATCTTATGGCCTGTAATCATGGCATCCGGAGAAACATTCGGTTCATCCAGTTCAATCGCAAAGATCGCTATATTCTTGGTGAACACGAACAGATGCAGACGCTTGACGACAAACGGGAATGATATTTCCTCAAATTCACACTTGCAGTCGAGTGTCATCACCAGATGGGAAGTATGACGATAAAGGTCCTTGCGCAAGGCCATATCGTCTCCTGCATCAAGAAGAGACTCGACATAACTCTCATAATATGACTGGCACCAGTACCTGTAATCCTTCCTGACCTCTGGAAATTTATCGAGTTCCATGCACCAATGCTCGTTATAAGTCTCATTCAGGACCTGCTTTTCCCATTTTACATCCTGACGGTCTCCGATGGAATAAGTCTTGGCGCATATCTCGTCAAGGTCATAACCGGCAGACAGTTTGAAATATCCGCAAAGGAAACTATGTGCACTTACATTCGAAACCATATGTAGTAATTTATAATTCCGCTATCAATCCTCCTCTTCCAGGAACTGTGTCATGTTCTCGGAGTATTTGCGCCATTTGTCTATCAGGGACTGCATATCGGCAGGAAGTTCCGAGTCGAATCTGACCATCTGCCTTGTCTTAGGATGGACGAAGCCGAGAGTCTTGGCATGCAGGGCCTGCCTTGGAAGCAGTCTGAAGCAGTTCTCGATGAACTGACGATATTTCGCATAGATGGTACCCTTCCTGATCTCCGACCCGTCATATCTCTCGTCATTGAACAGAGGATGGCCTATCCAGTTGAAATGGACACGGATCTGATGGGTGCGTCCTGTCTCCAGGCGGCATTCGACCACTGTCACATATCCGAACCTCTCGAGGACTCTGTAATGGGTCACCGCATGCTTTCCATGATCTCCCTCAGGGAATACCTTGAAACGCATCCTGTCGTTAGGGTCGCGGCCTATATTTCCGATGATGGTACCTTCGTCGTCCTTGAGGTTACCCCATACGATTGCCACGTAACGACGTTCTATCGAATGGATGAAGAACTGCTTTGCAAGGTCGAGTTGAGCCTCGTCATTCTTGGCGACGACAAGAAGTCCGGAAGTATCCTTGTCAATACGATGCACAAGCACACCCATCCTTTCGTCATCTGCATCAGGGCCTTGAGAGATGCCCAGATGATGGGCAAGGGCATTCACGAGAGTACCGCTGAAATGGCCATGACCGGGATGCACCACCATGCCGGCCTCCTTGTTGAGCACAAGGACGTCATCATCCTCGTATACGATGTTCAGAGGAATCGCCTCAGGAAGAATCTCCAGTCCGCGGCGCTGGTAAGGCATGACGAACTTGACGACATCACCGGGACGGACCACATAATTGGCCTTTACTATCTTGTCGTTGACACGGATATACTCTGCCTTTATCGCAAGTTGGATGCGGTGACGGGAGGTGTACTCCATGTGTGTCGCAAGATACTTGTCCACACGCATCGGCACCTGACCGGCGGATATGTCGAACCTGTAATGCTCGAACATCTCCTGCTGTTCGTCCTCAAAGGCAACCTCGTCGCCTGCCGAATCAACATCAATATCCTCTACCGGATCCTCTTCGAAATCGAAATATGTGCTCATCCTACTTCTCCTCCTTTACAGGGATACGTGACTGATCGATGGTAAGATACAGAACCACCTCGTCTCCCATGTTCACTTTCACCGAATCGGATGCCGCAGGCTCCTGACGATATACCATCGCATTCAGACTGTCGTCATAATCCTTGACCGTATCATCGAACTTCAATGTCCTGATGTTAAGGGAATGGTCCTGTATGGCTTCTACGGCACTAAGGTTCTTAAGACCGGACACGTCAGGTACATAGGTGACGTTATCCATCGAATTCAGTCCGACCACAAGATCGATGGCAGATTCGCTCTCGATCATGGTGCCGGGCTCGATCTCCCTGTTGCCACGCAACTGACGCAGGACGTTGTTGGTCGCCAGGTCCTGCACATAGATGAGACGGTTCAGCACAAGACCGCGTGACATAAGTTCAGCCTTTGCCTGACGCATCGACAGGCCCACAAGGTCAGGCATGGTCACCTTCTTTGCATTGACAGCGTTGATGGTCAGCACGATACGACGGCCTTCCTTCACTTTTGAACCTGCCTGAGGATTCTGTCTGTATACAGCTCCCCTCTTCATCCTCTTGACGAAGACAGAGTCTGTCACCTCAAGTCTGACACCAGCCTGCGATGCCGCAGATTCTGCCTCCGACAGGGTCATATTGGAGAAATCCGGAACGTCAATCTCCTTGTCATGCTGGGTGACGACATTCAGGAATATCATGGCACCCACTACAAGAACCACCACTATAATTACGGCAATCAGCAGATTGCGCACAATCCAGTGACTGAAAAATCCTTTCTTCTTAGTATTCTCTGCCATCGTCATCAGATCTTGATCAGTTCATAGTCACGGCTTCCGAGGCCGATCTTCTCTCCGTATTCCACACCGGCCTCCCAGTTGGTATCAGGATGCACGATACGGAACTTGTCCTCACCGCTATGGTGGTGATGGTGTCCGCATCCGCAGTTCTCACCATGGTCTTTGTCTGTCACCGCATTGCCCATCAGGGACGGAGCAGCCTTCACAAGGTCAGCACATGCACAGTCGAGTGCAACAGGATCGAATGACGCAGCAATTCCGAGGTCCGGGATGATGGCTGCATCGTTGTGGTTCCAGCAGTCGCAGTTAGGCGACACGTTCATGATGAAACTTATATGGAAAGACGGCTTGCCATGCACGACAGCATAGGCATATTCCGCAATCTTGCTGTTGAGGACTTCAGATGTGTCATAGTCCTTCACCACTGCAGCAGCCTTCTGGCACACTGCCACACACTGTCCGCATCCTACACACTTTGTGTAATCGATGACAGCCTTCCTGTCAACGACCTTCACGGCATCATGACGGCAGTATTTCTCGCAGATACGGCATCCGATGCAGTTGTCAAGGTCGATCATAGGCTGGGACGAAGAATGCAGTTCGAGTTTTCCTCCGACACTTGCCGAACCCATTCCGAGATTCTTGAGCGCACCGCCGAACCCGCTCTGCTCATGTCCCTTGAAATGATTCATTGAGATGACGATGTCGGCATCTGCGATCGCAGCACCGATCTTAGGAGACGGGCAATAGGTGCCGCCGCATGGAACTTCCTTATAGTCAGTACCCTTAAGACCGTCAGCAATGATGACGTCAGCATGGGCTCCGATCCTGTTGAATCCGTTTTCCATAGCCGCATTGAGGTGGTCCACCGCATTCGAACGGCCACCGGAATACAGAGTGTTAGAGTCAGTCAGGAACGGCTTGCCGCCGAGAGAACGGATGACATCGATCACCCTTGCCGCATAATTCGGACGGATATACGCCATGTTGCCCGGCTCGCCGAAATGAATCTTGACTGCGGTGAATTTGCCGTCGAAATCGATATCACCTATGCCGGCTCTCCTGATGAGTCTTTCAAGTTTGGTAAGAAGATCGTTTCCGGGAACCGTCCTGAGGTCCGTGAAGAATACTTTTGATTTTTCCATAATCCTAAATTATTGATTCTCCCTGGAAGATGACGTTAATGAGTCCCTGTCCAAGAAGTGCTATACCTATAATCACTATTATCGCTCCGGTTATCCTGCTGATCCAGAGGATAGTACGCATCCGGAAGGTCTTCCGGAAACGGCTCAGGAGCCATGAGATGCAGAACCAGTATGAAACGGATCCGAGACTCACTGAAAGTATGATCGGAGTCACGCTCCAGTTGTGCGGCGCCTCATTTGCAAGTCCGAAGAAGGCGAAGAGGGTGAACATCACGAAGATGGCCATCGGATTGGAAAGTCCCATAGCCACAGCCTGACCGAAATCCTTCGGCGAGACTCCCGGCTCTTCATTGGACTTCATCTTTCGGAACGGATCCGAAAAGGCCATTGACACCCCTACCAGCACCAATACCGCCCCTCCTGCGAGAAGAATCACGTTATGGTGATCGTCTATGAACTTCTGGGCAAAGGCCAGAGCAAAGATTGCGATGGACGCATACAGGGTATCGACGACACTGGCTCCCAGACCAGAAACGAATCCCGACTTATGACCGTTGCTCAGGGATTTCTGCACGACAAGTATCGCTATCGGACCTATCGGAGCCGACGCGCACACCCCCACGAGAAAACCTTTGAGCATATCAACCAGCATGACGCACCAATCTTTATCTTTCTACATCAAATCACTAAACAGACAAAGGTAGTAAAATTATTCATATCTTTGCCTGAAGTTCACTTATCACAGACAATGAAAAAGGAAAATATATTGCTATGGGGACTGACCGTACTTTCTGCGGTCATGATGTCGATACCGTTCCTCATTCCGCACACAGGTCTTCTGGCCCTGTTCGGACTCGTGCCTCTTCTCTGCATGGAGAGGATCGCGACCATGCTTGAGAAGAAGCGGGTATGGATATATCACTACTCATGCTTCGTGCTCTGGAACGCCATCACGACCTTCTGGGTCTGCAATGCCACAGTGGGCGGAGGTCTGTTCGCGATATTCGCAAACTCCCTTCAGATGTCGCTGGTATTCGGCCTCTTCCGTCTCAGTAAAAGGAAATTCAAGGGTGCCCTGCCGTATATTTTCCTCATGGTCACATGGATAGCATGGGAGAGATTCTATTTTGATGCCGAGATATCATGGCCATGGCTCGTCCTGGGCAATTCATTTGCACGTACCCTATGGGCAGTCCAATGGTATGAAATCACAGGCTCCCTCGGAGGCTCATTGTGGATATGGGCATGCAACCTCATGCTCTTCGGCCTGATGACGAGCCTGTCGGACGGAAGGTGGCAGACTTTCAATGCAAAGGCCAGAGCGGCTTATCCTGCCGGTTACATTCTCCTGATCATCGCGCCAGTCATTGTTTCCGCCCTTATCGGAAGACAGTATGACGACGCCATGGACTCGAAGGACAATCTTCCAGTTGCAATCGTCCAGCCGAACATAGACCCGTACAACAAGTTCCAGGCACTGACCCAGGCCCAGCAGAACGGAATACTGCTCTCGCAGGCAGAAAAGGTACTGGCATATCGCAGAAACGACACAACAGCAGGGCCGCTCCTGCTTCTGGCACCGGAGACATTCACCAACGACATCACATGCGGAGACTATTCCAGAAGCCGCACATGGAACGGCTTCACATCCTTCCTCAAGGACTATCCGGGAGTCAATCTCCTGTTCGGCGCCTCTTCATACGAATACATATATTCGAAAGAAGCCCCATCATACACAGCGCGTAAGATTCAGGACGGGCTCTGGTATGAGGCCCACAATTCGGCACTTGTCACGGACGGCACGCAAAGGACAGAAATCTTCCATAAGAGCAAACTGGTGGTGGCCGTAGAGCACACACCATATCCAAGACTGTTCTGCCCGATTGACGACCTTCTGGGAGGCGTGATGGGAAGATGCGTAGGACAGGACGAAATCAGTCTTCTGCATATACAGGACGGCACCACAGTCATACCTGTCGGCTGCGCCGTATGCTACGAATCTGTCTATGGAGAATATTACACAGACTACATCCGCAAGGGGGCACGCGCAATGTCGCATGGCG
>JAFVHZ010000117.1 GCA_017474265.1 Bacteroidales bacterium
ACTGACCGAGCCGCTGTTCTTTCCTCCATGCGCGGTAATCAGAGCCTTCATTTCGTCTCTTGATTTACTGAAGTTGCCCGAGATGACTATTGTCTTGCCTTCCAAAGCATCTGAGAGGCGTTTCGGGCCTTCGCTCATCTCGAACTGAAGTCCGGCACTTCTGAGTCGTGCGACAGTCTCCAGATTCGTTTCGTCACGGAAGAATTCGTAAATGCTTCGGGCTATGACGTCACCTACATCTGAGACGTTAAGGAGCTCTTCTACTGTCGCCTGTGACAAGGCATCGATGTTTCCGTAATGTCTTGCCACTGCCTTGGCCGTCGCCTCTCCGACATATCTTATTCCCAAGGCGAAGAGTACACGTTCGAACGGAACTTTCCTGGATTCGTCCAGACTTTTGAGGAAACGTTCTGCCGAACGTTCCTTCCATCCTTCCAGAGTCAGAAGATGTTCTTTGGTAAGTTCATAGAAATCAGCAATGTTCCAGACCAATGCGCGATTGTACAACTGGTCAATGGTGGCTTCGCCTGCTATTACATTCATTGCCTTCCTGCTGAGGAAATGCACAAGACGGCCCTTAATCTGGGTAGGGCAGCCGGTCTGGTTAGGACAGAATGACTTTGCTTCTTCCTCATCCTTGACCAGAGGCGTTCCGCAGTCGGGACACTTGTCCGGGAATATCGGAAGCACCGCATCAGGCTCCCTCATGCTTGTCTCGACACCTGTGATCTTCGGAATGATCTCGCCGCCTTTCTCCACATAGACATAGTCGCCGATATGGATGTCCATAGACTGCATCTGCTCGTAGTTGTGAAGGGAGGCGCGCTTTACTACAGTGCCGCTCAACTGTACCGGTTCAAGATTCGCTACCGGGGTGATGGCACCGGTCCTTCCGACCTGATAGTCTATGGTCAGAAGTTTCGTGAGAGCCTGTTCCGCCTTGAACTTATATGCCACAGCCCACCTCGGGAACTTCGCTGTATATCCGAGTTCTTCCTGGTAGAGGAGTTCATTGACCTTTATGACTATGCCGTCTGTGGCAAACGGAAGTGTTTTCCTCTCTGTATCCCAATATGTTATGAATTCTTCTATCTCAGATATGCTCTTGCAGATCTTTCTTTTGTCAGAAACAGGAAGTCCCCATGATGCAGCGGCCTTCAGAGCCTGATCGTGGGTCTCGAAATCCAGGTCCTCGCCCAGCACATGGTATAGAGTGCATTCAAGTCCTCTGTTGGCGACTTCCTTGCTGTCGACAAGTTTCAATGAACCGGACGCGGCGTTTCTAGGGTTGGCAAAAGTCTGTTCTTCATTGGCGGCACGTTCCTCATTGAGGCGGTCGAAAGCATTCCAAGGCATATATATTTCGCCTCTTATCTCGAATTCTTCCGGCCATGGGGACGTGTTGTAAAGGGACGGCGTGAAATCATCCGGCACCGTCAGTACCTGCGGAATGTTTGATATCCTCTTTACGTTTTCTGTGACGTCATCGCCCACGGCGCCGTCTCCGCGTGTCAATGCCCTGAATAGCCTGCCTTCACGATATGTCAGGCAGATGGCTGTGCCGTCGAACTTGAGTTCGCAACTGTATGTGAAGTTGTTGCCGATATCTTTGGATGCACGGTCGGCAAATGCCTGGACTTCGGAAATGTCGTAGGTGTTTCCTAGGGAAAGCATCGGATATTTATGCGGATACTGCTCGAATTCCTTCTTTGCCTTTCCTTTCCTTACAGTATTCAGGTCGCTTCCAACATGCTGCGTAGGGGAGTCCGCAGTGACAAACTCAGACCATTCCTTTTCCAATGCCTCGAGTTCCTTAAGAAGCATGTCGAATTCGTAGTCGCTCAGGACAGGAGCATTTTCCACATAGTACATCCTGTTGGCTTCCGTGAGAATTCCACGAAGTTCCTTTATCCTGATATTTGCCTGTTCCTTTTCCATATTCTAAATTAACCTACAAATTTACTAATTCATTTCGATTTCTGCAAGATGGATGCTTTGCATCCCTTTTCTTGTGAATTAATGCGAAAAATTATAAATTTGCACCGCTTTATGCAGAATGAATATTGTTTAACAATTTATATAATACATCGAAATTTATGAAAGACGCAGTTATCATCCTTTGTGGTGGCGGTCCGGCACCGGGAATGAACTCAGTATCAATGAGTGTAGCAAAGACCTTCCTCAGCAAGGGTTACAGGGTTATCGGCCTTCACGGCGGTTATTCAGGACTTTTCAGCAAGAACGCACGCACTGAGGATCTCGACTTCTTCAAGGCTGACCGTTATTTCAACAGAGGTGGTTCTTATCTCGAGATGAGCCGCTTCAAGCCGACTGACAAGGACTTCGAGGAGAACTTCAACCTTGACCTCTTCAAGGACAACAACATCAAACTCCTTGTGACCATCGGTGGTGACGATACAGCATCTACTGCAAACCGTATTTCAAAGTTCCTTGCTGCCAAGGGTTATCCTATCGCAAACATCCACTGCCCTAAGACCATCGACAATGACCTTCCTCTTCCAGCAAATGCTCCGACATTCGGATATAACTCTGCTAAGAACGAGGGTGCACATCTCGCACGTACAGTGTATGAAGATGCACGCACATCAGGTAACTGGCTGGTAATCTCAGCAATGGGACGTACTTGCGGAAGTCTCGCTTTAGGTATCGGTGAGGCTACTCACTGCCCGATGACCATCATTCCTGAGATGTTCAACAAGACTGAAATCTGCCTTGACAAGGTGGTGAAACTTTCTATTTCAGCAATTCTCAAGAGAAAGGTTCTCGGTATCAACTATGGTACTATCGTCGCTGCCGAGGGTCTCTTCCATGAGTTCAAGGCTGAGGAAATGGAGGCTGCAGGCGTTCACTTCTCATATGATGACCACGGCCACCCTGAACTCGGTAAGGTTTCAAAGGCTGTCCTCTTCAACGACCTCCTCGAGGCAGAGTTCAAGAAGATCGGTCTTAAGGTTAAGAGCCGTCCTGTAGAGATCGGATACGACGTTCGTTGCCAGGATCCGGTTGCTTACGACCTTACTTACTGTACTGAACTTGCTATGGGAGTTTACCAGCTCTTCAGCGAGGGCAAGACAGGCTGCATGGTATATGTAGATTCATACGGAAACGTATCTCCACTTTACCTTGCTGACCTTCAGGACCCTGCAACAGGCAAGATTCCGCCACGTGTGGTTGACATCAACGCTGGTACAGCGCAGAACTACTACAACTACATCGCACACTATGTGACTCCGGAGGATTACGAGGCTGTCAAGGCTCTCGGCATCGAGAACCCTGAGGCTTACGACTTCAAGAAGATTCTTAACTGGTAATCTGACATAGAGCACTGCTTCTGTCAGGAGACCTAGTGCAAAAACAGGCCAAACCGCTCGCGGTACCACAAATTTTGATGGTATCGCGAGCGGTTTTTCTGTAAAAATGCACTCGGTCGTTTATATTGTGTATTGTCTTCTCAACAGGTAGCGCTGCTCTGCTCGATACCTTCCGGCAGATTATTTTTTAACTTACGGTATATATCAAGTCTTTCATCAATGTCTCATAGTATTCTTATCAGCATCCTTCTGACCTTTGTAGGCCTTGCCGACTATTTTCGACATGTTTTCAGGCAGTTTCATATAATAAAGATAATCTTTACAAAGATAATATTTTTGTCTCGTATTGTCTAAATTGATATATCAAAGTAAATCACATTATTTTTTATGTAAAGTATAAATTATATATTTGCATAACTTAACATGCCGTTTATGTGTAACTGATGCGGACATCAAGAATATCCTCTTACTTACAATTAAATATCCATAGGCTATGATTGATACAGTCATTCTATTCATCAGCATTGTCCTGTTTATTGCTGCACATGAATTCATCAGAAAATCCGCTATGCGTCACATACAGGAGAGCAACTGTGCCGATGAGTCGTGCTTTTATAGAAAGAAGTTCTTGAGGTTACGGCTGATTGCAGTTATTATATTTGCCTCTGTTGCCATATATGTGGTTGTATCAGGGGATAATACAGGGGTAAATTCAGGGATGGTTGTATTGGTGCTCTTGTGGAGTTCATATATAAATAAACATAGTCTGCCGTTGTCAGGCATGAGACCTAAAGATATGACTCAAGCCAACTTTATACTTTACTTAAGAGGTTTTGCCAGTGATGATTATTCTCTGACGCAAAAGGACTTAGGTAAATTAAATGTAAAACTGAGTACTTTCTCTGAAGGGAGTTTTATCAATATATTGAAACAATACATGCCTGTATATGCGGTAGGTATGACTAAGGAATTGAATTCACCTATAGGAGCAAAACGCATATATCTGGACGATGAAGAATGGGAGTCTGAAGTGCTGGAACTAATGACCAGAGCGAGTCTTATCGTTATATTACTCAACGATACCCCAAGTTGCATATGGGAGATATGTAAGTCAAATCAGTTTAAGAATAAAACGGTTTTCATATCCAATGATACAGAAAAGGTTGCGAATATACGCAAAGAACTGAATAAACAATCAGTCTATCTTCTCCCTACCGGACTTAAAGGACAGACCATTTCCTACTTCATTGAAGATGGTAATGAGTTGATAATATCCGGATATTCCAATACAGAAAAGAGTTATAAGCAGATAATCAAAGAACTTATGTTCAAAAAGTTCGGGTTGACTAGATTTGTGTTAACTCAAAAGAGCATGACTTTGATGCTCGTCATATTATATATAGCAGTGAGTATATTGTTGTATTGTGTTCTTTTCCTATAACACACCTGGCCTTGATTATTTTGCCCGATTGACAGTTTGTTTTAAATCAGACTATTTCATTACATTTGTAGAGACTTAATAACACAATAAGAACTATGATCAAACCTGCAGAATTCATTCATCCGGAAGACGCCGCTGCGCTGCGTCAATTGGAGAGTATCCCGGGATTTCCTGCCTTAGTCAAGAAAGTGCTGGCACTGGGATTTGAGAAATTGAAGTATGGCTTCAATATGGCGACTGCAATCCGCCTGTCACCGACGCAGTTGCCTCATCTATACAATCATCTTCCACCTATCTGTGAGAAACTGGGCATTGAAGAGCCTGAATTCTACCTGCAGATGGATCCTGTACCTAATGCCTGGACCTTCGGAGATACGAAGATTTTCATCACAATTACGTCCGGACTGGTTGAAGTACTTGATGACGAGGAACTGGATGCGGTGATAGCGCATGAATGCGGACATATCCTATGCCGTCACGTACTCTACCACAGCATTGCCCAATACATTCTCGCAGGTGCTGACACCTTAGGTATTCTGGGTTCTCTTACTGTTCCCGTTCAATATGCCATCCTGTACTGGTCCAGAAAGAGCGAACTGTCATGTGACAGATGCGCCAGTATAACCACATCTCCAGATGCGGTTGCGCGAGTGATGGCACGTCTGGCCGGTGGACCGAAGTCGATAACCGAGAACTTGAATATGCAGGAGTGGGCGGGTCAGGCTGACCAGTATGACCATATCAAGAATGACGGTCTGTGGAACAAGACTTTGCAACTTGCCATTACACTGGGACAGTCGCATCCGTTCAGCGCTGTCCGTGTCCGTGAAATCCTCAAATGGGGACAAAGTCAGCAATATGTAAGCCTGATGCAGAACCTGAATGCGGAAGCATCCGGCAAGAGGTGTCCTGAATGCAGTCTGCCGGTAAGTACCGACTGGGCATATTGCAAAAATTGCGGAACGAAGTTATAATTAATTTACATTTAATTGATAGAATTATGTTTTTCAACGAAGACGGTATCCTGAACCTTGACGAGATGGTCGTCAATAATGCTTCTTTCAAGCATATCATGGAAGATGGAGTAATTACTGAAGATGAGATCAAGACCCAATCCGACAAGGTTTTGACCCTGCTTCATGACATTGAAGCAAAGTATGATTCAGAACAACTTGAAGAGATCAAGAATCTGCTTGTAGAATCTGGCGTACTGTACGCTGTTTACAACTTCTATTCTATTCAAAACATTAAATAGCAGCATTATGGGAACATTTAATACAAAACAGATCATCTTTGGATCTTCATCATTGATTCCTACCGTCGCCATGCGTATACAGGAACAGTTTCAGAGTGAGGGATATGAAGTTGGATTGGATTCATTAAGCAGCGGCGGATATGACATATCCATCACCAAAGGTGGTGCATTCAAGGCCGTCCTTGGAATGAAGACTGCATTGAAAGTGACCCTTCTGCCACAAGGAGGTAACATCCACTTCGAGGCTGGAGTCGGCATATGGGGTCAGCAGGCAATACCTACGGTGGTATCCATGCTTTTCTTCTGGCCTGTGATAATAACCCAGATCTGGGGAATGGTCGAACAGTCAAATCTCGATGACAAGGCGTTGGCAATCGCCAAGGATACTGTATACATGAGCAACGCATCTGCTGCTGCCGAACCTTCTCCTGCTCCGAGCGGAAACAAGTTCTGCACAAATTGCGGAACCAAGAACGACACAACAGCCAAATTCTGTTGTGGTTGCGGCAAAATGCTGTAGAATCAACATATGGCTACTTTAATAATCCTTCTTACTGCGCTGCTGCCGGTAGCGATACTTGTGTTTTACATTTATCATAAGGACAAGCAGTCGCCGGAGCCTACGGGACAGTTGGTCAAGGCATTCTTCTATGGCGTCCTGTCAGTTCCGCTATCTCTGTGCATATCTATCCCGCTTGGAATAATAGGGTTTTATCCCGCTGTAGCAGACACCATATGGGGAAGCATCAGCACTGCGTTCTTCGCTGCCGCTGTGCCTGAGGAAATAGCGAAATTCGCCATGCTCTGGCTGCTTTTGCGCAAGAATCCGTATTTTGATGAGAAGATGGACGGCATAGTCTACGCTGTGTGCATTTCTCTAGGCTTTGCCGGTCTGGAAAACATAATGTACCTCTTTTCCAATGCTGACTCCTTTCTCGCTGTCGGTTTGAGCAGGGCAATATTTTCCATTCCCGGGCATTTCTGTTTCGGTGTCCTGATGGGTTACTACTACTCGTTGGCCAGATTCTATCCTAAGACGCAGACAATGAATAAGGCTCTGGTCTTGATTGCCCCGATTATTGCCCATGGTGTATATGATGCCATTCTTTTCGTCAGTGATGCAACTCCTGCTATAAGCGGAATCCTTACGGTCATATTCCTTGTGTTCTGTCATCAGATGTGGAAATATGGCAGCAAAAGCATAAAGGAACACTTGAGTCGTGACAACTGGTGATAGATTCTGGCAGCAGATTTGTTCTCTAATACAGACCAAACCAAAAGAACAATGAAGATGAATTATGTACCGCAGCCAATGGATACAAGCGATGTGAAATTGGCGGAAGAATTGAATGAACTGATCGAACAGATGGCGAAGAATGTCCACGAGGTGTGGGCGCAGGGCCGTATCAGTCAGGGGTGGACTTATGGACCTGAGCGTAGCGATACGTTGAAGACCCATCCTTGCCTTGTCCCATATGAAGATCTTCCTGAGGAAGAAAAGGATTATGACAGAAATACTGCACTTGGAACCCTGAAACTGATCGTCAAGTCGGGTTTCAGAATATCCAAAGAATAAAGTTTGCAGAAATATTACGGCGGGCGGCAGAATCTTATGATAGATTTTGCCGCCCGCTTCTCTCTATCTATTAAAAAGCATATGTATATGATGGAAAAAGAACTTTATCAACAGCTTAGAGAGCAGAAAACAAATTATGCGGTCCGAGACTTAGGGGATGGCATGCTGGTATATGAAGAAGTGGTCAACGGTTACTGGCGCACCAGATTTCTTCTGAATACGAAGACACAGTCCGCCTGTGAGATTGTCGGCAAGGACCTTACACTTAAGGCTTTTACGTCGGACGATGTGGACATGGAAAACGTAGGAAAGTTTGAATATGCGCGCAATGCCAGGAACATGACGGCTCATTACATGTTTACCATATATCCGTTCGAAGATGGAGTAGCCTATGTGAGTTGGACCCTGCATCCGGACGGAATGTATTTCATGGATGCTGACGGTTATGGGATGGAAGCATGTGAGGAGGAAACGATTGGAGCATATATAGATACTGATTGCCGTGTTCTCATACCGTTTCAGGATATGGATGACAAGCACAAGAGATACAGATTGCATAAAGAAGCACTAATGAAACGTAACGATATGAAGCAAAGGATTTATAATCTGATCATTATTGATGAGAGCGGCTCGATGCAGAGCATCAGGAAGGAGGCGATTGACAGCGTGAACGAGACCATTCAGACAATACACGCAGCGCAGAAGAAACACCAGGAACAGGAGCATTACGTCAGTCTGGTGACTTTCAATGACGATGTCAAGACTGTCTGTGACTGCGTCAGCGTGAATCAGGTGCAGGAACTTACTGAAGAAACATATCAGCCTTGCTGCTGTACGGCACTGTATGATGCAATGGGCCTCTCTCTCACAACACTTCGTAAGAAGGTGACAGAATCGGACAAGGTGCTGGTCACTATAGTTACGGACGGTTATGAAAATGCCTCCAAGGAGTATGACGGCAAGGCGATAAAGTCTCTTGTCGATGAACTCAAGGCCAGAGGATGGGTGTTTGCCTACATAGGAGCGAATCAGGATGTAGAGGCAGTTGCTGCAACCATTTCCATCACCAACGTGATGAACTTCGAAGCATCAAGTGCAGGCACTGCAGACATGGGACATAAACTGAGCGGTGCACGCAGCAGGTTGTATGACCGTATGTCCGAATGTTGCTTCAGTGCAGATGAGGCAAACAAAGATTTCTTCGATGAAGTTTAACGATAAACCAGGATATAGATGAAAACACTGAAACAAATCTTCCAAGGCCTGATTGGTATTGTCGCATTGATATGTACTGCTCTGGTGGCTTGCGGCCGTCTGGCATATCAGACTATAATAAAGTGGTGGAAAAGACGGTCGAAATGGTTTTGCCGTCTGGTCAAGGTATCTGCAGTGATTGCAGCAGTCGTATTCGCAGGACTTATGGCCTATGCATTCTATGACAGCAGGTATGGCAGATGGTCATGGAATGACGAACCATTGACAGACAACATAATGTTGCATTATTTCCAGGACGACAAGGCCCGCGTATATAACTGTACTACAGGTAAATATACGACAGGAAGATTGAATTGGGTCGCGCATCCGATGAGGTATGACTCATTGACTGTATATGCTGTTCCTGGCAGGAGGGGTTATATAAACATCAATACGGGCGAGATCGTCATTGATGCCAGATCCAACGACTACACAAAGGCATGGGTATTCTCAGAAGGGCTCGCTGCAGTCATGAAGGATGGAAAGATCGGCTTCATAAATCCGTCCAATGAGGTTGTCATCCCATTCCAATATGCGAGTTCAGAAAAGTGCGATCTGTGGAAGTTCGGTTATATCTTCTATAACGGATACTCTCTGATGACAGACAGGGATGGTGATTTCGGAATCATTGATAAGACAGGAAAATGGATCATAGAACCCGAATACAAAGAAATCTGGAAACCAGGCGTAAAAGGACACCGGGTCATTATGAAGGACGGTAAATATGGCCTCATCGATGCTTATTGCAATTTTATGTATCCTGTTGAATATGACCATATTGAATCTTTGAATGACGGTTTTGTCCTAAGTCGTTGCGGATGCAAGTGGAAAGTTGATCTTGACGGAAATGTAGTCAATGACATGCTGTTTGACAGCACTCATTATCTCAACTATCCTGTCGGATACGATGAATATGGTGATATCAGGTATGAGTTCGCGGATTACCTGAAATATAAGGTCGGCGATCTGTTCGGCATCATGGACCGTATTACAGGTGATGCCGTCACTCCCGCTATATACGTGGACATAAATATGCTGTCGGAAGGACTGTTTGAGGTGCAGGATCAGGAAAATTGTGATTGGCATCTCCTGAACGCTGACGGCAAAATGATTCCATGTAAATAAGGTTTAATCAATATGTGGCAGATGCAGGTTATCGAGTATGTCGTTCACAATCTTTTCAGGAACGTCGTCTAGATGACCTGCATTGCCTTTTGAATCTGTCCTGATCATACATAGGATTGTATAATCCGGATTCCTTGCAGGGTAAAATCTGACATATGTTCCGACGTTTATCATATGCCGATCGGCCTCGGGGCCAGGCGTCAGGTCAGATTGCAAAGCGGAAATGACCTTGTCTGCAACATCAGAAGAGAATGATCTTTCTGTCAGTTCCTCCGGAGAAATATCCTGAAGGCATTTTTCGGAATCTGTAATTCTCTTTACAAGCATCGGCTTCATCATCCTGCCTTTATTTGCAAGTGCGTTGTAAAACGACAGAATCTGTACAGGAGTTACCTTGAAGTCACCACCTTTGACGATATCAGTTTCCGTCAATTCCTGTAAATCACATTCTGATCTGCTGATACATAAAGACTTATACCAGTCATATAGATAGTCCGGAGATTCGACGTAATGCTTTGCAATCTCCGAAGCCGGTTTATGAATATCTGACGGACCTATCAGACCGTCAGACAAAGCCGCAGTCAGGAGCATAGGATGCAAAAACTCCTGGGCTTCATAGGAATATGACATGAAGTAATTATAGTATTCTCCAACTTCTCCTTCTTCTGTGCGATGAATATTGGCAAGTGCCTTTATCTCTCCGCTGGCAGCTTCCATAATTGCAAGACATCCGCCCGTGATGTCTTCATTATGCGATATCGCTTTGCGTAGCATGTTATCTGCAACAACCTGATACCCCATGTCGAGGGTGACCTGAAGATGATGACCGTGCAGCGGACTGAACTGTCCCATATCCCATTGATGAATTCTGCCCCAACGTTTACCGACCTTGATTCTGCGGATGCCATCTCTGCCGGCCAACTCCTTGTCATAACTACCCTCTATGCCGAACTTGTTTCCATCGGAATTGCCGGACTCTGAACTTCCGATTGTTCTGTGGGCCAGATCTCCATATGGGTATAGACGGACATTTCTGGTAGTAAGTATGAAACCGCCAGTGTGTCCCTTGCAGAATATCGGTAAGGTCCGCAAACTATCTGCAATCTCTTGTGTCGTACCATTGGCAATCGGCAGGTACCTTCTATTCTTTTCTCGTGCATTATTCAGATACTCCCACCATTCCGGTGCATTCTTATCCGGCAGCAGAGCGGATAAGCCTTGAGCCAACTTCCGTGATTCTGCATTCCAGGCAGATTTGTCGACAGCGGACGGATCGAAATGGAGGTCATATAATATATGATTTGCTGCAATTATATTGTCTTTGCTGTCAAAAATGACGCCTCTGGTGGCATGGTCGAGGATTTCCCGCACCTCGTCCCCTGGCAGATTTATTCGTGACATAAACCATGGACTGCAGAAAAGACAAGCCAGAAGGCAGAGGACAGCAATGACAGGATAAATATATTTTGATGATTTACTGCTGCGGGATTGAACGGGACTGTCCGTTTGTATCTCATTTACAGGCAGATGCTTTGCTATCGTATTTATTAACGGGACAACATCTTCTTTCAGTTTTCTGACTTTTGTAAGATCAATGTAATTCAGATTGACTATATCGAAAAGAATCTCTTTGTTAAATGCGCTGTTATCCAATCTGATAGGTATGATTCTCTTCTTAAGGGATGTGGCAATGCCTACTTCCTTTGCCGTCCACGGGGAAGTGTTGGAATTCTTTGATGCAAAGTAAAGGAAGATTTCACATTTTTCAATTGCATTGACAATGACGTGCTTGAACTGTTCACCGCTTTCTATGCCAGATACGTCCATCCATATCGAGTAACCGGATTCCTTAAGTATGTCTACTACCTTATTGACTATTCTTTGATCCTTGCGGGAATAACTTATGAATATGTATTTTTTGTCTTCTGCCATAGTCGTAGGTCTTTTCTGCAAATATACTTATATATTTGTATAGTCACCTCAATTATAGAATGTTATTACATGAGAATTTTATTAAATTTGCTGATTAAAACTTGACTTATGGAACCAGATCAGAATATATTCCGTTCTTTCTATGATGCAAACAGCAAGACGATCGACTATGTTGTTCTTGCCATCTCTTTAGCGGTCATCATAGCGTCTTTGTTCTATCCCTGCCTGGGATTTGATATCGTAGGATTGGTGTTGGGAGCAGTCGGTATCATATACTGGTCTGCAGCATTCAGGTACATGCGTAACCGTATCGATCTGGACATATTGCTGATCCATGGAAATTTTCTGTTGAAGTCAGTCCTCGTTTCTGTCCTGACTCCCTTTACATTATATCTTGTCTGCTTCTCGCTGTCTTTCGTTCCATGCATTGATCTGACGAATCTTACCATCGCTTCAGAAGCATTTGAGGGGAATGGATCCAATCTGATACATCAATCGGAATCAGGAAGACCGAATCTATGGACAATTTATTTCCACTACATTGATCCCGGAAATCAGCATATGACTTTAAGTCAGCCGGCCAGAGGTCTCGTAGGAATTTGTGCAATGCTTGGCGTGTTTCTTCTTAACGGCCTGTTGGTATCTTCATTGATAGGCTGGGTAGACAAACGCAAGGATGCATGGGCTTCAGGAACAATACGATATGGCTTGAATTCTTTCAGGAACAGGAACTTTGCTGTCGTAATAGGTGCCAACGAGATTGTATCATCTGTCATCAGGAATCTTCTTGCTGAAAATGCTCCGGATGAAATCAACAATAAAAACGAGAAGAACAACTCATATGTAATCCTCCAGACCAGCAGAGACGTCACAGAAGTAAGACAGGAACTCTCATCTCATATGTCAGATGAGGAGATGAACAGAGTAATCATATATAATGCACAGCGAGATTCTGTCCGGGAACTCAATTACCT
The DNA here is from genome assembly GCA_017474265.1 of Bacteroidales bacterium. Lineage (GTDB taxonomy): Bacteria > Bacteroidota > Bacteroidia > Bacteroidales > UBA932 > Cryptobacteroides. Next base: position 12,890 of record JAFVHZ010000117.1, read on the forward strand.
GTTTCTTGACAAGTCCACTGAAATATATGTACTGGGAGAATCCACTGAATCCGAGAGGGGAGAGACATATCACGACGCGATGAACATGCGTTGTGTCAATCTGATGTCCGAAATACTGGATAAAGTCAAGTCTGAGAGCAAAAACGAATACAAGAGAAAGGTCTGCAAAGTCATGTTTGACTATCAGTCTACATATTCGATCTTCCAGTTCTCCGACATCAGCAGGCAGATCAACAGCACTTTAGTCTTCATTCCTTTCAACCGCTATGAATCATGGGCAAGAAAAGTTCTTGTGGAGGGCTTTGCAACGAATGACTGTCATGCGGTAAACGGAAAAGAGATCCAATACACGCCACTTGACGGTAAAGGCCTGTCGCCAGATTCAGACGAGCACGTGCATCTTGTCATCATCGGAATGTCCAAGATGGGAATCGCCCTCGGAGTGCAGGCACTTCTCCAGTGTCACTATCTCAATTATGCAAAGGCTGAACATAATAAAGATCAGCGTCTTAAGGCTCAAAGGAGAACCCGCATCACTTTTATAGACATGAATGCCGACAAGGAAAGGAACTTCTTCATGGGACGCTATGACAACCTCTTCTCGCTGATGCGCCACAGATACATCGATGTCTCATCCGCCTCTTCCAAAAATGAGTTCCGGTTCTGTGATTCTGACTTGCAATGGATCGATCCATTCACCAGTTCAGAATCAAAATGGAGACATCTCAGTAATGACGGGAGCAATTTCATTGATGCTGAAGTGGAATTCATAAAAGGAGATGTGGAATCAGTCGGAATAAGGCAATATTTGAATTATCTTGCTGATACAGATAAAAAGTCAAGACTGACCCTGGCTGTATGTCTTACAAGAACACATCAGGCAATTGCAGCCGCATTGTATATGCCGATCGGCATTTATCAGAAGGCTCAGGAAATATGGGTGTATCAGAAAGAAGCATCGGACATTGTTGACAATCTGATCAACACTGAGCAGAAGGACTTGAGATACAAGAAGTTGCGTCCATTCGGCATGCTATACGGAGATTACATGTCAAACAGGACTCTATATCTCAAGGCCTTGCTTGTAAATGCAGCATATGATGTCAAAAACAATGATTGCATCGACTTTACTGACAAGGATACATACAAGGATCTTCGCCCTACATGGAAAGAGTTGAGCATAGACAAGAAACTCTCCAATAAGTTCTTTGCTGATTCGGTATATCAGAAGATCAGAAGCGTATTCTCTGACGAAAACAAGGCTTATACTTATAAGTATATTACCGGATATCTCAAGACCTGCAAGGCATCCGAACTGGATGCGATCATGGACAGACTAAAAGCAAATGAGACTCTGTTGGCTATATGTGAGCACAACAGGTGGAACATGCAGCAGTTGCTGCTAGGATATTCTCCATGTGATAAGGAATTGGACAAAAAGTTCGAAGACTTGAACAATCATGCGCAAAAAGACGAGTTTACCGCTCTTAAAACGGGATGCAAGGAAGGGGAGCGCAGGATACACCCTAACATTTGCGAATATTCACACCTGCCGACAATCGACTACGGTGCCCAGAATTATGATATCTACCTTAATGACATGGGCATCAGACATATACTTCGTTTTGTAGACGGACATTGCAACGACAATCTCAAATGTGACCAGAATACATCTGATAAATGATAAATACTATGTTATCTGAAAGATTTGAAATATTCAGGAAAATTATGGAGAGGAAGCCATTTTTCCATTCCATAGAAAACTGGACTTCCGATATGTCCGAGGCAGGGCACATTAATGTTGACTTCAATGTAATATACTATTGGTGCATACTCTTCATATTGTTCGTTGCCATATGCGTATGGCTGCTTTCCAATAAGAAGTCCAAACGTCTTTTCGAAAGAATATCAGACCATCTCCCTCTCATTTCCTCAATCATATGGGTGCTTGGAGTCGTGATATATATGATAGGATATTATCGTACGGGCATGCATTGGCTGGCCGTCATCCCTCGTGCGATCATTTCGTCCTTCAAGATGTTCGTTGCCACGAACGAGTTGGCGCGTGTGGCTGAAAATTTAAGGACTGATGCAATATATATGACGGCCTTTACCATGATTTATTTCTCTGCCGCCTTCATTACGTTCATGTTTATCTTCAAGATGGTCGGATATAAGATCAAATCATCCTTAAAGATATTGAAATACAGACATATCCGTTCAAAAGGAAATGTCGTTCATCTTTTCTGGGGAGTGAATGAGGCATCATGCCTGTTGGCAGAAGATATCCACAGAAAGCATCCGACCGAAACATTGATATTTGTAGATATTGATGAAGAGTGTGAGGACAACACTAAGAAAAAGCCAGGCCTGAGTCATATTACCAACAGCGTCACCATAAAAAGCAGTGAGGTGGACCGTCTGGAGGCAATCGATGCTCTTGTAGATCATTGTTTCAATGGCCCTGCTTTCATCAATCGCGAAGGAGAAACAGACATCTTCGGGATACTTCATCTCAAGGGTATCGGGGATATCGTAAAGAAAGCAACCAGGGCATCAATATATTTCTTATCCAGCAATGATGCACTGAATATATCAGGTGCACTGAATCTGCAACAGGACAAGAGACTACGGTCCATGCATGATAACAGGCCGACCATTTATATAAAGGCCCGCAGGGACGCATATAATGAGGTTTTTGACCATTATTCCCAATATGACGGCGAGTCACGGCGAATGACTGTCAAGATAGTGGACCCGTCGTACCTGTCTGTCAGTTCATTAAAGCGCAATGAGAGGGCTCTACCGGTAAATTGCGTGAGTGCAGACAAGACTACCGGACTTGTAGACCAGGCTTTCAATGCACTGATCGTCGGATTTGGCAGTACGGGACAGGAGGCGTTCAAATTCCTGTACGAGTTCTCATCATTCGTCACCTCGGATATGAAGAAGAGTCCGTTCAAGTGCTACGCGATTGATGACAAGATGTATGGAATCGCCGGGCTTATCCGTGAACAGATGCCTGCGATTGGAGAAGATGAGCTGGCGCTCATCCAATCAAAGACAAATTCCGAAGAATTCTGGGCTAGGATAAAGATGATGATCGCAGATCTGAATTATGTGGTCATCGCAGATGACGATGATGCTGAAGGACTGTCACTAGCCGTCAATATGTTCAAATACGCCCTAAGGAATCGTCCGTCAGGCAAGCCGATGCTCAAGATCATGGTCAGATGCTACGACAGCGCAAATGAAAAGCGGATGCGTGAAGTGATTTCTAATCTGAACAAGGCGATTGAAGGCAAGAATGTGGAAATATGCATATTTGGCACTGAGAGGGAAATCTATCAGTGTGACATTATATTGTCAGACAATACGTTGGCAGGTGCCATGGAGTTCAACATGGTTTATGAAGGGTCTGAATTAAAGCCAGAAGAACAGTGGAAACGTAATTTCGGTGAAGGGGAAATCAAAAGATTGATGTCAGAGAAGAAGATGACGCGTTATCATGCCATATACGATATCAACCGCAGAATTGCCCAGAATATATCTAATTCACTTCATGCCCGCACCAAGATGATTCTGATGGGATTCGGTGAAAACGAATCAAGCGAAAGACTCAAACTGTACTATGGTTATGTCAAATCGCGTGAGTCCATGAAAACCGGTTACTGCTGCGCTGATATCGATGCCAGATTATTGATGAATATGGCACTTACTGAGCATGAGCGTTGGATCTCATCTCATAAACTCATGGGATATACATTTGCGCCCGATAATGATTGCGTAATGAAGCACCACAAATGCATGTGCCCATGGAAAGACTTGGATGAAATAACTCAATCATACGACTGCAATGTAGTAGACACGACCATAAAGATGGCCTATATGGAATCCAGGAAACAGGGTTAATACCACAAGAGTCCGACAATCTTCTCAAGCCACAGACGGTCTGTTTCGTCGAAGGTGGAGAGTTCCTTGCTGTCTATGTCAAGAACACCTTTGACATCTCCGTCGGGAGAGGATATCGGGACGACGATTTCGCTTCTTGACAGACTGCTGCATGCGATATGTCCAGGGAACTTTTCGACGTCGGGAACTACAACGGTTTCCTTTTTCTGCCATGCTGTGCCGCATACGCCCTTCCCGAACGGGATTCTTGTGCATGCCACAGGTCCTTGAAACGGGCCTAAGACAAGTTGATTGCCACGCACAATATAGAACCCTGTCCACCAGAAGCCGAAGGCCTCATGGATCAGGGAAGCAGTATTCGCCATATTCGCAATCTGATCGGTTTCTCCTTCAAGTATGGCTTCAATCCGACTATAAAGGTCGGAATATATTCTGTCCTTCATCATTTGGTAGTCTGTTTCATGTTCCTGATATACAATGCGCTTTCACGAAGTCCCTTGAGGACATTAGATGAAGAGGGATATTCCATCTCTACGATGAATGCTTCAGTACCAGCCTTCTCGAAATTACTGAACACTTCATGAAAATCGATCATCCCGCTTTTACCGACTTCATGTTTGTCTTTTATATGTATGAGTCTGAAACGGCCGGGATATCTTTCGATATACTCAACTGGAGAGGCACCGCCATCTACTGTCCAATATACATCCATCTGGAAGAATACATGATCCGGATCTGTGTTTGAAATCAGGTAATCCAGCATGGTGGTTCCATCAACAGGGGCGAACTCGTGATTGTGGTTGTGATAGCCGAATCGGATTCTCGCAGCAGTGCATTTGCGGCCTATAGCGTTCAGATACTCTGCCATAGTCTTAAAATGACAGATGGATGACATTGGCTGACCGTATGACATGACAAGGTGGGGGATACCTGCTTTCACATGAGCCTTGATGCATCTGTCCCACCACTCCATCTCTTCAGAGAAATCACCAGAATCGAGTTGGGCATCCGAAAGAGTGTGCGTTACATGTGAGGACATGAGGTCAAGTCCGGCATCATTAAGTGTCTTTCTGAAGTGCTCGGGGCTCAGACCGGAAAACCTGCCGTCTTCATAACTGATGGCTTCTGCAGAAGTATAACCCATCTGGGACAGACGGCTCAAGACATATTTGTGATTCTTAGCGAACAACTCAGGCGTACCTATAAGTTTGCGGGCAGAATACAACTGCACACCCATTTCCTTCATCGGAGATGTGATTTCCTCAGCGAGACGGTAACTGAAGTATGCGAATTTCCTGCTGTCAGGACTCCAGGAATTGACACTGAGCGTTCCATGGCCACCGAACAGTTCGACAAGAACCTCAGGCTCCCCACCTTCTGCAGGTATCATACGTAATTGGACGTTAAGATTCGGAAGATGCTCATCCGGAGCAACTTCATGTCTACGGTATGCTGTATAGACAACCTTTTTACCGTCAGGCGATACATGCGGATACCACGAATACATGTCTTCATCAAAAGTCATCTGTGTCTGGTTTCCACCATCAGCGTCCATCTTCCATATCTGCATTGCATCGGTCCTCACACTGTTGAACCAGATGTGTTTTCCGTCAGGACTGTATTCCGGTCCGCTATCGAATCTGGTAGCGTCTGTAAGTTGGATTTCATCACCTCCTTCCACAGGGATTGCATAGATGTCTGCCTCTTCATCCAGTTGGCGATACGCACAATATACGACCGTTTTTCCATCAGGACTGATGCCATAGATATAACTCAGGCCTTGAGGAGTGACCCTGCGCGGCTCGCCTCCTTCAAAAGGTACCATGTATATGAACGAATCATGCTTCTGATTGCTTGGGGAATTGCTGCTCAGGCCGATCCACTTACCGTCTGCAGTGATGACATAGTTAATGTCGACACAGGTGAGTGCCCCTGTGTCGATCTCAATCAGATCCGAAGTACCATCAACGGATATCTTATACAGTTTTCCGTCTTTGTTTACAACCAGATACTTTCCGTCAGGAGTCCAGTGCGGAGCTTCAACCCGGAAAGGGAACTCCTTCAATACGGAATGTGTCCTTGTCTCAAGATCGTAAATTTCAAGATAACTGATTACTTCTGATGATTGCTGTGCCATGGCGCTGACGGTGGTCAATGATGCAACGATGTTGCATATGATTCTTCCTGTCTTCATAAAAATGCTAGTAGCGTAGACTTAATGACACGATAACATGTAAGGGGCAGGGAAGTGCATTCCATAAACATTCAGATGCATTTCTTCTGCCATTCTGATGATTGCTTTCCTGGTCTCCACTGCAGCATCCTTATCCATGTCGAATGTTGCACAATACTCCGGATGGTCCTTCTGAAGAGCCACTCCATGCATTATGTCTCCGACAATGATGCTGTCTCCGACAATATAGACAGTGTGCCCGGGAGTATGCCCGTATGCACTCACCGCCTTGATCCCGCATGGCAGTGTGTCTCCGATTGAAAAGGTGATGATCCTATCCCCATATGCTTCCAGCACTGCACTGAGTCTGTCGGATTTTCCTTTCCAGAAATCCAGTTCCTTCTTGTTGATATATACGTCTGCAGAAGGGAATGCGGCTTTACCCTCATGGAGCAGTCCACCCATATGGTCTCCATG
>JAFVHZ010000118.1 GCA_017474265.1 Bacteroidales bacterium
CGGAGCACTTATTCTACATTGGCAGGCGACACTCCCCCGTCAACTTCTATCTCGACCGTCAGTCCCTGGCGGTCAATCTCTGCCTTGAGAGTCCTGATACGGTCATATGTCTCCTCAATGAATCTTTGTCCTCCGAAACCGGCGAATACTGACATAAGGATGATATGGTCACAGAGTTGAAGATATGGGAAGAGGGTCTCCACAGGCATGTCAGGATTGATGACAAGGCCGGCCTTCATTCCTGTCTCACGTATATGGAGCAGTGCCTGCGCAGGCTTGTCGGTGGCATTGAGGTGGAAACTGAGCATAGACACACCTATGCGCGCGAATCTGTCGATATACTTCTCGGGATTGACAATCATGAGATGGACATCAAGAGGTTTGTGAGCGGCGCCTGCAATGGCTTCCACTACAGGGAAACCATATGATATGTTGGGCACGAACACTCCATCCATGATGTCCAGATGGAAAAGGTCCGCATGACTGTTCACGATGTCCACATCCTTCTGAAGATTCAGAAAGTCAGCGGCAAGCATTGATGGGGCTATCTGTATCATTATCTGTAATTTCTAACTACATCCACAAGAAGATCCACGAATTTGTCCAGAGAAGCAAGGTCAAGACGCTCGCCTGGTGCATGCACTCCCCTGAGAGTAGGGCCGAAAGATACCATATCCAGACCCGGGAACTTCTCTGTAAAGAGACCACACTCCAGACCGGCATGGATGGCCTTCACCTTAGGGTCAGTTCCGAAAAGTCTGCGATATGAGGCCACACAGGCATCTCGTACAGGCGAAACTGCGGCAGGTGCCCATCCCGGATATTCGCTTTCATGTCTGACGAGCGCTCCGGCAAGAACGAAACATGCCTCCATCTTTGCTGCGGCAGCACGACGGGCAGCGGTCACGCAACTACGCTGAGACGAGCCTATGCGGATGACGCCCGGTTCGGTCATCTTGACTGAAGCAAGGTTGGTGGATGTCTCCACAAAATTCTCTATCTCCTGACTCATGGCAAGAACTCCATGAGGCGATGCACACAGTGCCGTTACAAGATTCCATGCAGTCATTTCATCTATGGCATTCTGCGCATCACCGTCATACTCAGCAAAACCGACCTTCAGTTCCTTCTCAATGGCACCATATTCCTCGACTACATCCTCAGCATATGCCTCGAGTCTTTCGTTGATCATATCCAATGTATCTTCTTCTGCTGCGATTACAGCCTTGGCCTCACGTGCGATTGCATTGCGCTTGTTGCCTCCGTCGATGGAAACGAGCTGCCAGTCAAGGTCGAGGATGCTGTAAAGGAAACGGCCGAGAAGTTGTACGGCGTTTGCACGGCCCTTGTTGATGTCATCTCCCGAATGTCCTCCAAGAGCATCTTTAACATATATGGTCTCGTACAGGAAACCATCCTGTACAGGCTCTTCCTTGTAGTGGAACTCCGCTGTTGTATCAAGACCACCTGCACATCCGACGAAGATTTCTCCTTCATCCTCCGAATCAAGATTCAGAAGCACCTTTCCGGTGATGAAATCAGGAGACAGTGCCATGGCTCCGTCAAGTCCGGTCTCTTCAGATGTCGTGAAAAGGCACTCGATCTTTCCGCATGGCATGTCGCTGTCCAGAAGTGAAAGTTGCGCTGCGATACCGATACCGCAGTCGGCGCCGAGAGTCGTATCCGGAGCAATCATCCAGCCGTTTTCAATGACGTATCTGATCGGATCCTTTGCAAAATCATGGTCTACCCCCTCATTCTTCTCGCACACCATATCTGAATGGCTCTGAAGTACGATAGTCGGAACATTCTCATAGCCCTGGGCAGCCTCTTTGGTAATCAACACATTACCGGCCTCATCTGTCTTGCATGGCAGACCATGTGACGCAGCGAATTCCTGCAGATATGCAATTATATGTTCTTCATGACCTGATTCGCGTGGAATCTTTGTTATTTCCTTAAAGAAGGACAGTACCTTTTCTGAATTCATAAGATAAAAATTAAAATCCCTACAAAGATAAAACTTTATAGGGATTTTGCATATATTCTTTCGATTATCTGCGGACCGGTACAAGAAGTTTCTCTATGTCGGTCACATATTGTCTGAATGTCTTGTCAGTGCTCATCAGGTCATTGACCGTGGTACACGCATGAAGGACTGTAGCATGGTCTTTTCCACCTATTTCAGCACCGATGGTCGAGAGTGAGCAGTTGATGAGGCTGCGTGACATGTACATCGCAATCTGTCTCGCCTGAACGATCTGACGCTTGCGTGTCTTGGAAAGGAGGTCGTCACGGGTGATGTTGAAATACTCACATACCACTTTCTGCACCTTATCAATGGTCACATCGCTCTGCTGCTCGCCTACTATCTTTTCCGTGATCTTTTCTGCAAGAGCAACCGTTATCTGCTTATGTGCAAGTGTCGCATTTGCAATAAGCGAGATCAGAGCACCTTCAAGTTCACGGAAATTGGACTTGATCCTTGTAGCAAGGAACTCGAGTACATTATCATCCAGTCTTACACCTTCTCTGAACGCTCTTGCCTTAAGCATTTCAAGACGTGTATTGAAATCCGGCTTCTGAAGTTCCACTGACAAGCCCCATTTCAATCTCGAGAGAAGTCTCTCTTCAAAGTTCTCCAGTTCGACAGGCGGCCTGTCTGACGTGAAGATAAGTTGCTTTCCTGACTGATGCAGGTGGTTGAAGATGTTGAAGAAGGCATTCTGAGTCCTCTGTCCCATCAGGTCCTGAATATCGTCCACGATAAGGACATCCATCTTCATATAGAATGCGAGGAAGTCGGTAAGTTTGTTCCTTACATTGACTGCATCCATATATTGTGTCTTGAATCTGTTGGCTGGGACATAAAGCACAACCAGTTCAGGGTACTTCTTCTTGATCTCAATTCCGATAGCCTGCGCAAGATGGGTCTTTCCGAGTCCGGGACCTCCGAAGAGGAAGAGTGGATTGAACGCTGTCTTGCCCGGAGCCATCGAAATGCTTTCTCCGGCAGTGAATCCCATCTTGTTGCACTCGCCTACCACAAGATTCTCAAAGCAGTATACAGGATTCAACTGTGAGTTCACCTGCACTCTCTGGATGCCAGGGAAGACAAAAGGACCAGGATTTCCACCTCTTGTGTATGTCTCTACGGAAATAGTCTTGTTGACAGGCGTGTTTCCATGCGCTGCAGGATATACGAGAGACTGCTGTTTCTGAACAGGCGTCACCACATAGACCAGTCTGGCACCTACACCGAGTTCCTTTTTGAGAGATGCCTTGAGGATGTCAAGATATGCACCTTCCAGATACTCTCTGAAGAACTCAGACGGAACCTGTACTGTCAGCGTGGATTCGAGCAGCGATACCGGCTTGATAGGCCTGAACCATAGATCGAACTGCTTCGGATCTATGTTCTGCTGAATGAACCGCAGACAGTTATTCCATACTGATATGTGTCTTTCTTCTGTCATTTAAAGTGGTGAAAAGTCAAGTTTCAGGCCCGTTATCGAAACGGGAGTACAAAGATGAGGAAAAAAAAGTAATAAAAAATAAAAATTTCTATTGTTTATTAATTTTATTTTACATCTATCCGTTTTATGAATTTCGAAATAGTTAAGTCTCTAATTAGTTAACTACCAATCAGTTAAAAATTGCTAAAATCCGTAAATGTCACAAAGATGAATGCGTTATAATTTAGAATAATTCAAAATCCATAAAATGAGGATTATTCTTGATTCCACACCGCTAGAATACAGAAATTTTAATATATTTCTTTGGATTTTCCTGTATTTTCCTCACTAGAGAATCAACGTCATTCAAAAGCGCATCCAGAGAATCATACAGAGATCCGTCAACAAGAAGTTTCCCGATCGAGCCGTCAGGGTCGTTGATATTCTCAAGAAGTTCCTTGAATGAAGTCACGACCTCATGGAGATCATCCTCATCTATAGACGAAAGTTTGGAAGAAATTCCGGTAATGGCAGAATCTGCATTGTCCACCAGACTGCCGAGCCTGGAAGAAAGTGATGCAAGATCTGATATGAATGTCTCTATTTCTGCAGACTTTCCATCTATCATCGCCGCAATCCTGCTGAAGTCGGAAATGGTCTTTTCAAGATGCATAAGTGTACGCGAAAGGCTCGCCTGGTTCTGATCGGACAGCATGCGGTTTACCCCCGAGACTGTGACATTCAGGCTATCCAGTGTATTGCCCACCTTGGCAAGAAGAGGAGTCACACTGGAAGCGAGACCGTCAAGAAGCGCCGGCTCGGAAGAAGATGCAAGAATATCACCGTCAGCAACGTTTTCCTCTGCCTGGCCGAGGTCTATCCTGATGCCCTTGTCTCCCATGATGTCGACACCATATATAAGCATTTCCGAATCTTTCGGAATCCGGAAATCCTTAAGGACCGAACACGTGACTAGAAAATCATCCGATTCCCTATCATATACGACTTCAACGACTTTTCCAGCCTTGTACCCACGGATGAACACAGGAGCGGAAGACACCAGCCCCTCTACATTGTCATACCTTGCGGAAATTTCGATTTCCTTATCGAAAATATCCTTTCCACGGAGGTAATTGATCATAAAGAACGACACGATCAATATTGTGACCGCAAACAGACCGATCTTGAATTCCTTGCTTATATTCATGATTTCTATCTTGCACGTTGAACATCATCACCTGATACCTTCACTACAAATGCCTCAGGGAATTTTTTTCTTACATAAGAGAGTTTGGATATGGCATCTGATTTCGACGCATATCTTCCATATACATATTTATATATATTGGAATCGGCTGCCTTGATCGCTTCAACCTCCAGCCCCTTCAAGGCCGGATCATTGCTCTTGAGTTTTCTTCCCAATCCCATTATCTGTATCCCATAGTATTCTCCGGAAGTGACGGATACCGGAGCCTGCTCCTTTTCAAGTTTTTCAACGACTTCCTTCGGCTGCGTAACGACAGCACCTACACTGGCATCGTATTTAGTCTTGTAATTGCAGAAGGCGCTGAAGATGCTTTTGGCGATCTTTTCCTGACCGTCCTTTGTGCTCATCACTGCGTAATCTCCTGGATTGGAAATAAAACCGATCTCCAAAAGTGCAGAAGGCATGTTTGTAGCCCAAAGCAGATAAAAGACATCCTGATGGATACCGGTATAGTTGCTTTCGCGGTAAGGCGCCTTGTGGATATATGCATCATATTCAGCAGCGAACAGAAGGCTGTTCTCATAATTGGCCATCCAAAGAAGATTGTTGCTGATGACAGACTCAGGAGCATCAGGGTTGAAATCCTGATATGAAGTCTGATAATCCTCCTCAAGAAGCATTACCGAGTTCTCACGCTGCGCTACTGACTGGCTTTTCTCAAAATAGTCACTTGTGTTCTTCGGATTTCTTGTAGACTTAGGACCAAGAATATAAGCCGATGCACCGTATGCCTGGGTACTTTTCACAGAATTGCAATGGATGGAGATGAATAAGTCTGCCTTGTTACGTCTCGCAACAGCGGCTCTTTCCTTAAGTTCCACGAACACATCCGTACTTCTTGTATAGACTACCTTAACATCCGGATAGGCGGCCTTGATCTTGTCTCCCAGTTTCTTGGAGACAGACAAGACTATATGTTTTTCATCTGTAGACCGCGTCTTTCCCAATGCACCCGGATCTTTTCCTCCATGCCCCGGATCGATGACCACAGTCTTCAGACCTAGTGCCTCATCCTGAGCATCCATCGCTATAGGGAGTAAAAAAACAACGGACAGGAGTATTGTAATATAAATATGTCTCATCCCAATTTTGCAATAATTGAAAATAGTCTTAAATTTGCGAGTTGCAAAAATAGCAAAAACTTCCAAAACGGGAAACACATTGATGACATTATATAATAAAGGAAGACTTATCTCATTGCTCATGAAACTGGTGCTGGCAGCAATTATGCTGATGGCCTCAGGGTCTTTGTCCGTATTCGCACAGAATGACAGACAGGAAAGGCGCCAGCGCAGACTCAGGAACAGGACGGAGATGCCTGTCGACAGTCTGGCCAAGCCTGAGATTTCCGACTCTTTGCGCGCTGTCATGGACTCAACCGCTAGAGCGGACTCCATTGCCGCTGTGGATTCAATGAATATGCTGAAGAAAAGTTCTCTTGATGCTCCTGCTTTCACGACAGCAAAGGATTCGATCATCGAGGATTTCAGCAACGGCAAGAAGATCATACACTACTACGGAGATGTCAGTGTCACCTATGGAAACATGAAACTGACCGCTGACTACATGGAATATGACCTTGATTCCGGTATCCTATACGCAAGAGGCACCAAGGACACCACCGGAGTCATCACTGGCAAGCCGGTAATGGAACAGGCCGGCAAGACATATACGATGGAAGAAGTCAGATACAACTTCAACACCATGAAAGCCAGAATCACCAACATGGTCACTCAGGAACAGGACGGTATTCTTCATGGTAAGAACATCAAGATGATGCCTGACAGATCCATCAACATAACAAACGGAAGATACACCGTATGCGATTGTGAAGAACCGCATTATTTCCTCCATCTCAGCGCGGCCAAAGTCATGACCAAGCCATCGCAGAAGACTGTATTCGGACCAGCATGGCCTGTGGTCGAAGGCGTACCGATGTTCCCGGTCGTACTTCCGTTCGGATTCATACCGAAACGTCCTGACAGGGCCACCGGTATCCTTTTCCCTACCTTTGGAGAAGAAGCATCCCGTGGTTTCTATCTCAGAGACCTCGGTATGTACTTTGTCATCGGAGATTATTTTGACGTTGCGCTCACTGGAGATATCTATACCCTCGGTTCGTGGGCTGTAGACCTGAACTCCAGGTACAAGGTCAATTATAAGTGCAACGGCAGTTTCAGCCTCACATACTCAAACGACCAGACCGGCGAGAAAGGAAGTTCCGACTTCTTCCAGACCAGAAACTTTGCAATAAGGTGGAATCACTCACAGGATGCCAAGGCAAGGCCTGGAACCAGTTTCTCCGCATCCGTGAACTTCTCCAGCCCGTCAAACAGCAAGTATAACTCGACAAATGTGCAGGAGGCACTCCAGAACCAGATATCATCATCCATTTCGTATTCCAAGAACTGGAACGGAAAGATGAACCTTTCGATCAATGCCCTTCACAATCAGAACTCAAGAGACAGTTCATACTCGTTCACACTGCCTAACGTGACATTCTCCGTCAGCAGGTTCTATCCGTTCAAGCAGAAGAACAGGGTCGGAAAGGAAAAATGGTATGAAAAGTTCTCTCTGGGATACAATACAGCACTTCAGAACAAGATCAACTTCAAGGCATCCGAATTCGGTCAGGAAGGGTTTCTGGACAAATTCCAGAACGGTATGTCACACAAGTTCCAGATAGGACTTCCTAACTTTACGGCCTTCAAATACATCAACATCACGCCGAGCGTAAGTTACGACATGAACTGGTTCTTCCGCAAGAACGAACAGGAATACAATCCTGAGACAGGAAGGGTCGAAACGAAACAGGGAAAACTCTTCAGTGCATTCGGAGCCACACACAACTACTCGGGAGGCATATCCATGAGTACACGTATATACGGATTGTTCAACTTCGGAAAACACCGTAAACTGCAGGCCATCAGGCATGTGGTTTCTCCTTCACTGTCAGCAAGTTTCAGCCCGAACAAGGCTAAACACTTCAACGGATACAGAACTCTTACATACACAGATAAGAACGGTGATCTGAAAACCCATGAATACAACGTATATTCAGGCCAATTGAATTCTGTTCCGGGAAAAGGCCGTACTGCAAGTCTGAGTTTCTCTCTCGGCAACAACTTTGAGGCTAAGGTACGTGACCTTCAGGACACAACCGGCACAGGTTCAAAGAAGATAAAACTCATTGACAACCTCAATTTCTCTACCGGATACAACTTCCTTGCCGACTCTCTGAACATGAACAATGTCGGTGTCACAATGAACACATCCATCTTTGAGAAACTCGGGGTTACAGCCAACGCCAATTTTGACCCGTATGCTATGCAGGTGGACAGCAAGAACCCTTCCGGAAGAAAGATAAACAGATTTGCAATCCAGGAAGGACAGGGCCTCCTCCGTCTTACCAACGCCAGTGTCTCACTATCATACTCCCTCTCCGGAGAAGGAAAGACCAACGGAAACGACGGCACAAACGGACAAGGAAACGGTTCCGGTGCGACTGCTGCATATCAAAGGATCTATTACCATCCTATAACCGGAGAATATATACCGGGCGGCTGGGTGTATTATATGAATCCTAATGCACCATGGTCTGTGAATATGAGTTATTCATTCAATTACAGCAAGGGATACCAGTTCTCCAACGGACAGAAGATCACCAAGCACAATTTCACACAGACCGTCCAGGTCAATGGAAACATAAAACTCACGCCGAGGATGTCCCTGAACATGAGTTCCGGATTCGACCTCATGGCAATGAAGATGACCACAACACAATTGTCTGCCACATACGACCTGCACTGTTTCAACATCAATGTTTCGTGGATTCCTACGGGACAATGGCAGTCATGGAGTTTCAGAATTCAGGCGAATGCAGCCGCTTTGGCAGACCTTTTGCGATTCAAGAAGAGCAGCAGTTTCTGGGACAACAGTTACTAAAATCTTGAATAGGCTTTGTCTATTATGATTTTTTTGCTACCTTTGTGTCTCCCTGAGTCACAAGGATGTCCCTTTTGACAGAAAAATCATTTTTTAAATAACATATATGCATAAGATTTTCGACCTGAAAGAAATGGATATGGATCAACTCCGTAACCTTGCTTCAGAACTCAATCTCAAAGGGTTCAAGAAGTTGGAGAAGGATGATCTGGTCTACGCCATTCTAGACGAAGAGGCAAGACAGAATGCTCTTAATGCTCCGGAAAAGCCGGAGAAGCCGAAGAGAGGAAGGCCAAGAAAGACTGCCCAGGACAAGCCGGTGGAGAAGACTGAAAAGACCGAAACTCCTGAACCAAAGGTAGTCAAGGAAGAAAAGAAAGATGTTGCCGAGCAGCCTCAGCAACCGCAACAGCCGAAAAAAAGAGGCCGCAAACCTAAGAATACAACTCCTGCAGAAGCACCTGTAGAAAAGATTGAAAAGGTGGAAAAGGCCCAGGAGAAGCCGGTCGTAGAAGATACTAAGCCTGTAAAGGAAGAAGAACCTAAGCCGCAGGACAAGCAGCCAAGACAGAAAAGGAACCGTATACAGAAAGGTCAGCAGCCTGTTGCCGCTGAAAAGGCACAGGAAAATGTTCCGGAGCCACAGGTTGAGCCCGTAAAGGAGAACACTCCTGCTGAAGATTCTACAGATAAGGCCGAAAGACCTCAGGAGCAGAAACCAGAACAGAATCAGCAGAGACAGCAGAACAACAGGAAAGACCGCAATTTCAATAAGAACGGTAATCCACAGCAGGAAAGCCAGCAGCGTCCGCAAGAACCACAGATTGAATTCGACGGAGTGGTTGAAGCGACCGGAGTCCTGGAAATAATGCCAGACGGCTACGGTTTCCTGCGCTCTTCAGACTATAATTATCTGAACTCTCCTGATGACATCTACGTTTCTCAGTACCAGATAAAGCAGCATGCACTTAAGACGGGTGATACCGTTACAGGTGAGATCAAGCCGCCAAAGGCAGGAGACAAGTACTTCCCTCTTGTCCGTATCAAGTACATCAACGGACGTACACCGGAATTCATCCGTGACCGTATTCCTTTCGACTTCCTCACACCTCTCTTCCCGGAAGAAAAGTTCAATCTTCTTGGAAATGGTCACAATGACATGTCATGCAGGATCGTCGACATGTTCACGCCGATAGGAAAAGGACAGCGCGGACTGATCGTGGCTCAGCCTAAGACAGGTAAGACCATGCTCCTTAAGTCCATTGCAAACGCAATTGCAGACAATCATCCGGAAGTATATATGATTGTGCTCCTCATCGATGAACGTCCTGAGGAAGTTACTGACATGGCACGCAGCGTGAAGGCAGAAGTCGTTGCATCTACATTCGATGAGCCTGCAGAACGTCACGTCAAGGTGGCCAACATGGTACTTGAGAAGGCAAAGCGAATGGTAGAGTGCGGACACGACGTGGTGATTCTTCTTGATTCAATCACAAGGCTTGCACGTGCTTACAACACCGTACAGCCTGCATCAGGCAAGGTCCTTTCCGGTGGTGTGGATGCAAATGCACTCCATAAGCCGAAAAGATTCTTCGGTGCCGCACGAAACATAGAGAACGGCGGATCACTGACAATTCTTGCGACCGCCCTCACAGAGACAGGCTCGAAGATGGACGAAGTGATTTTCGAGGAATTCAAGGGAACCGGCAACATGGAACTCCAACTTGACAGAAGACTTTCCAACAAGCGTATATTCCCTGCTGTTGATGTCACACTTTCAAGTACCCGTCGCGATGACCTTCTGTACTCCCCTGCCATAGCTAACCGTATCTGGATAATGCGTAAGTTCCTTGCAGACATGACATGTATCGAGGCAATGGAACTCCTTCAGGACCGCATGCACAAATATGGCACTAACGACGCACTTCTTCAGAACATGGACAAAGACGACATGTAACAGTACATTTATACAAAAGCAAAAGGCTGATATTTTTATCAGCCTTTTGCTTTTGTTATACGACTATTTCTTGTCGTGATGCTTTCTGTCCTTATGCATTCCTTTGTCGAAGTCCTTCTTCATCTTGTCTTCATGCCTCTGCATATCAGCTTTGGCATCTGAAATCTGCTTATCGAATTTCTGCTTCAACTGCTCCTTTGTCAAGCCCTTTGTCTCCAGGTCATACTGCTGTTTCTTGAGATCGTATCTGACCTGATTCTTGAACAATTGGATATTGTCATAAAGTTCTGCCCTCTCCACAGCGTCACGATAATGGCGCAAAGCGCTCATCTGAGTCGGGAATGTATACACTCTCTCTGCCTCTATGCAGGTATCACCATCGAAGGTATATGCCTTGATATCGACAATTCCGTCAAAAATATGGGTATATACTACCGTACTGTCGATGATTTCGACTTTCTGGACATCAGGACTGCGATGACGGATCGCCTGATCCATGAATTCGCGCTGCTGTCTGAATGGCTCATCCATAGCACGCTTTTCCTGACGCGCGGTATCGTTGCATGAAGTCAAGGCGGTCAATGCTGCCGCCAACGACATTACTAACATTAAATTTCTCATAACACTAATAATTAAATTAAACACCGACATCGGTCAGTCAATTTCTGTGCCTTTGTCGGGCATAACGGAAAATTGATTAAATTTGTAAGGTAACAGGAGATTGACATGAAGTACAAGGAAATAGAGAATCGTGAAGCCCTCAGAAAAGCCCTTGAAGCACGCGGTACATTGAGGCACTATGCATTTCAAGCCATCGATTTCAGACCATTCATAGAGGATGCACGCAAATGTTTCTTTTCAGACTGCATATTCCTGGGAGGATCCGGCGTCGAGGAAATAGAAGACAGGATCGACGAGACCTGCATGATCATTCCAAGATTCAAATCATTGCCTTTCAGAGTATTCAGAAGCGGCCTATACAATGCCGCGACCTTATATGAAGGATATGTGCCCGGCTGTCCGGAATCATACAAGGACTGCTATGACAGCAGAGTCTACGGACATTATCTCGAAACAGGCAAGCAGACAGGAGATATCAGGGAGACACTTGCAAGAATACTTCATGACCATTCGATAAATGACGGACTGGACGATTTCCTTGCATCGTTCGATGAAAAGAGCGTGGTCGGAGTGATGGGAGGCCATGGGTTGTCCCGACTTGATGAAAACTATCGTAAAGTGGTGGAAATCAGCCGCAGGCTTACCGAGAGCGGAAGTATCATGGTAAGCGGTGGAGGTCCTGGTGCAATGGAGGCTACCCATCTTGGAGCATGGATGGCAGGACGAAATGATGAAGAACTGGAAGAAGCATTCGATATCCTGTCGTCGGCACCATCATATAAAGATGAACTATGGCTGGATTCCGCCTTCAAGGTAATGGAGCGCTTTCCATTCCCTGAATATGTCAGTCTTGGAGTACCGACATGGCTTTACGGTCATGAACCCGCAACTCCTTTCGCTACACATATCGCCAAATATTTCGACAACAGCACACGGGAGGATACGATTCTGACAATCGCTAAAGGTGGAGTCATATATTCACCGGGAAGCGCAGGCACCATGCAGGAAATATTCCAGGATGCAGTGCAGAACCACTATCTCAGTTTCGGCTATGCCAGTCCTATGGTATTCCTGGATTCAAAGTTCTGGACAGAGGAAATGCCTGTCTATAGCCTCATGCAGCATCTTGTAAGAAAAGGAAAATACAACAACCTTCTCCTGTCCCTGAGCGACTCGACTGATGAGATAGTCAGGATAGTTGAAGACTTCAAATGACCTATGACAATAAGAAGAGCGACATATGATGATATTCCAAGACTGCTGGAAATTTTTGTTTCCGCCAGGCAGATAATGCGCAAAAGCGGGAATATGCATCAATGGGACGATTCATATCCATCGGATGATATCATACGGACAGACATCTCTGACGGTGTCTGTCATGTCTTGTGCGACGACGCAGACGGTTCGATAATCGCCACAATGGCTTTCATACCTGGCCCCGACCCTACATATGCCCAAATATATGAAGATCCGGCCATGACAATCGAATGTTCATGGCCGGATGATTCTCCATATCATGTAATCCACAGGATCGCTGCCTGCGAACCGGGAAAGGGCTCCTTCGGACATCTGATCAGATGGGCCGCTTCCAATTCCGGCGGCACCATCCGCATAGACACACATGAGGATAATGTCATAATGCACCATCTGCTCCACAAGCACGGTTTCGCACGATGCGGCTACATACGTCTTGCTTCAGGTGCTCCTCGAGTGGCCTACATCAGCAGATCCTAATACTGATCCCAACTCTTTATCTGGATGTCATCAATTGACATTGCGCAGAATGCACGGATGAATGCTGTCGCAAGTCGTGCATTCGTAATCAGAGGTATGTTGAAGTCAATGGCTGCACGGCGCACATGGTAACCGTTTGTAAGTTCCCTGTGAGAGAAGTTCTTAGGGATATTGATCACCAGGTCAAGTTCCTTGTTTGCGAGCATATCCATTGCAGCCTTGTACTTACCTGCAAGTTCAGGATCATGTGCCTCAGTCGGCCAGATGACGCGCTCTGCAGGAACTCCGTTTTCATTCAGATATTTTGCAGATCCCTCAGTTGCATAAAGATTGTAACCTCTTTCTGCAAGAAGTTTGCAAGCATTCAGAAGGTCTGCCTTCTGAAGTGCATTTCCAGATGATATAAGGATGTTCTTCTTAGGAATCTCGTATCCTACAGAAAGCATTGAGTTCAGAAGGGCCTCGTTGAAGTCATCACCAAGACATCCCACCTCTCCTGTAGAGTGCATATCCACTCCAAGGACAGGGTCAGCCTGCTGGAGACGTGAGAACGAGAACTGAGAAGACTTGATGCCGACATAGTCAAGATCGAATGCAGACTTGCGCGGAGCGGCAGGCTTGAGTCCAAGCATCGCTTTAGTTGCCAGTTCTATCATATTGATCTTAAGCACCTTCGAGACAAATGGGAAACTACGTGATGCACGGAGATTACACTCGATCACCTTGATGTAGTTGTCCTTTGCGAGGAACTGGATGTTGAACGGTCCGGTGATTTCAAGGGCAGCAGCAATCTTCTTTGCGATCTTCTTGATCCTGCGGACAGTCTCTACATAAAGTTTCTGCGGAGGGAACTGTATGGTGGCATCGCCTGAGTGTACTCCAGCAAACTCGATATGTTCTGAGATTGCATATGCGATAACCTCACCGTTATCTGCCACTGCATCAAACTCGATCTCCTTACATCTTTGCATGAACTCAGACATCACAACCGGATGTTTCTCAGACACTTCTGCGGCAAGGCCGAGGAAATTGCGAAGCTCCTCATGGTTGTAGCAGACATTCATGGCTGCACCTGAGAGGACATAAGAAGGACGCACGAGAACCGGGAATCCTACCTGGTCGATGAACTGGTCCACTTCATCGAAATTGGTAAGTTCCTTCCACTTAGGCTGGTCGATACCAAGAGCATCTACGATTGAAGAGAACTTATGACGGTCTTCAGCCTTGTCGATTGAAGTAGCCTTTGTACCGAGGATATTTACCTTGTTCTGGTCCAGACGGAGAGCAAGGTTGTTAGGAATCTGACCGCCGACAGAAACAACAGTTCCATGCGGATTCTCAAGGTCGTGGATATCCATCACACGCTCGAATGTGAGTTCGTCGAAATACAGACGGTCGCACATGTCATAGTCAGTAGACACTGTCTCAGGGTTGTAGTTGATCATGACTCCCCTGTATCCCTGCTGACGGATGGTCTGGAGCGCATTGACAGAGCACCAGTCGAATTCGACTGAACTACCGATGCGGTATGCACCAGAACCCAACACTATTACCGAATTCTTATCATGCTGATAATTAACATCGTTGAAGTTGCCACCGTAAGTAAGATAGAGGTAATTTGTAGCAGCAGGATAGTCGGCTGCAAGTGTATCGATCTGCTTTACGCATGGAACGATTCCCTTTGATTTTCGGAATGCACGGACTATATCCTCAGCCATTTCGCTGTCCATATTCTTATAAAGAGCGTTGGCAACCTGCACGTCAGAGAATCCCTGCACCTTGGCCTTCTTGAGAAGATCAAGAGGCATCTGTTCGCAGCAGTCATACTTCTTCATCTCCTTGTGGGTATTGACGATCCCCTGGAGTTTATTGAGGAACCACTTGTCTATCTTTGTAAGGTCATGGATCTGGTCCACGGTATAGCCAGCCTGCATAGCCTTGGAAATAACAAAGATACGGTTGTCGGTAGGCTCGTTCAACGCCTTATCGATATCATCTACCTTGATATCCTTGTTGCCTACGAAACCGTTAGCGCCCTGGCCGATCATACGGAGGCCCTTCTGGATGATTTCCTCGAAGTTTCTTCCGAGCGACATAACTTCTCCGACCGACTTCATGCTTGAGCCGATCTTGCGCGATACGCCGGTGAATTTCGAGAGATCCCAACGTGGAATCTTTGCCACGACATAGTCAAGGGCAGGTTCGAAGAAAGCAGGTGTCTGCTTGGTCACAGAGTTCTTGATATCGAAGAGACCGTATCCGAGACCGATCTTTGCCGCAACAAAGGCTATCGGGAATCCTGTTGCCTTCGATGC
>JAFVHZ010000119.1 GCA_017474265.1 Bacteroidales bacterium
GGATACTACCTTACAGGTACAGTGAATCCGACAAATGCAAGTTTCGCTGTTACCTATCAGTTCAATCAGGGACTTGATACCAAGACTACAACTCCAGTATATCAGGCAGTTGCGGTGCGTCCTGTGTCTACAGCGAAGAATGTCCCATTCAAGAAGGAACTTCTGTATACAAAATGGTATCTTGACAACGGTCAGGGAGAGGAGCAGAAACAGCATGTCTTTGAAGGACCTTATACCCAGTATGGTGTGACAGACAGTTGGGCGACCATTTCAAATGGCCAGCCGAACATCGAGCAGTCTATCTATTGGGAGATGGGAACAGGCAACGGATGGATCGGTTATACTTATGGCAAGGATTACGGATATATGGAATTCCTTGAGGACGGTACATTCAATGTCCATCGTATCGCTGAGGATGGTACTGTCACTGATGAGACCGGTACATTCACAGTCGATGAGGAAGCCAAGACCATTACAGTAGATGTAGATGTGATCCATGGCAACACATGGCTCCCTGCTAAGAAGGGAACCCTCAAGATCCTCACCCTCACCGAGGATGGAGTACAGATCATGCTTGATGCCGGTGACGGCACTTATGGCTATGCTCTCAACTATTACAGTGAGGCAAAGAGGGTTGCTGATGAGAAACTCACCGCTTCATTTGTATGTGTCGATTCAAATTGGGCAGGAACTTGGGGAACGGAACTCAAGATTGCTCCTGCTGAACTCAACGGTTCACATACTATAGTTTATGAGGCCGCTATGGACAATGTCATGATATTCTATCTTGATATCCAGAAACTTGCTGCCAAGTATCCTGATGCAATCGTAACTGTCACCGACATCAAGTGTGATGACGTATCTGTAAAATTTGATGCGACCAGGTTCTTCTATGGCGATATAGAGAACAACGGTACCTTCCGTGTCGAACTGTTCAATATCTACGGAAAGGGTGCGGCAGATGGCAATGTCATCAGCAGTCCGTTCAGTGCATCAACAAATGTGGCAAATGATCCTGCAGTTCATTTCACATCCAAGATTGAAGTGACATTCTATATCGTACTGAATCCTGTCTTCACTCCTAACCTCGTGACAATCAATCCGTCATGGGGCGGAACCTGGGGACATAACCAGGGTGCGTCCATGACTGTTGCTGTTGATGAGAACAGTAAACTCAAGATGAACAATGCTGAGTTTGACATCACTTATGAGTCTGCTGACCATGCTGCCGGTTCGATCATGACATTCATTGAAGTTGCTGATCTGTTCGGTGCATTCCCTGCAACTCATGCAACTTTGGATAAACTGTATCTTGACGGTCAGGAAGTGACTTATGACCCAGCCAAAGTGCTCGATACAAATGAAGGAACCAAGTATCGTCTCGAACTCTGGAACTGCTATGGTGCCACCAAGGGTGCCGGCTGTGCGTTCGGTGAGCCGGAAGGCGATGTCATGGCCGGTCTGGCATTCTCATCGTCAATGAGGACAGTGTTTACATTCAACAATATCTTCCCTGCTGTTACCTTTGAGTAATCAGACATAAATCCAGAATTTTGGCAGGAGGCCCTTGGCCGGGCCTCCTGCTTCCAATAACACTAAAAACCATGAAGTATCTTTATGCATTTGTATGTGCCGTATTGTCAGTTTTCGGACTTTCGGCATGTCAGCCTTCCCAGGAAGGGGGAGAAGTGGAATACAGACTTGTTCAGGATGTCCTTGAGTTTGAAAAGGATGGCGGTGTACAATATATCAACATCCAGACTGTGTCAGAGGTGAAGGCATCGAGTCCTGATTCCTGGTGCACTGTGTCTGACAATCAGTCCCAGTCTGCGAAGATGGTGAAACTTGCCGTGACTGTCTCTGCGAATGAAGGAGTCGAAGCCCGTTCGACATCAGTGAATCTGACCATCGGAGGAAAGGTGAATGAAAAAGTCGAGGTCATCCAGAAAGGCAATCCTCTGTATGTAGAAAAGACAGAAGTCGTATTGGATGCATCTGCTCAAGAGTTTTCCGTAAAGGTTTCTGCATCCGATACATATGATGTGGAGATAGAAGGAAGTTGGGTAAAGAAGGTTTCTCTTGATGCGTCAGAAGCGAAGTTCTCTGCAGCAAAGAATAATCTTGCGTCTTCGAGAAAAGCAGTCATCACGTTCAAGACCTCGAAGGCAAGTCATGTACTTACCGTCACTCAGGAGGGATATGCCGGACCAGCACCGGATCCCGACATGACGGGAATGGAGAGCGATGCCAAGACATTGATGAAGAAGATGATTCTTGGAATCAATCTGGGTAATACACTCGAGGCCACAGGAGGAGAGACTGCTTGGGGCGCTCCTAGGACTACAGAAGATATAATCAAGTACTTCAAGGAGTTGGGTTTCAATGCAGTGCGTGTTCCTTGCTCATGGGATCAGAATCTCGAAGAAGGTGAAGGGTACATAGTCAGGAGTTCTTGGATGGACCGGGTGAAGGAAGTCATCGACTATATCGTTGACAATGACATGTATGCGATCCTCAATATCCATTGGGACGGAGGATGGCTTGAGAATGATATTCCGAATGGCTATGATGAGAATGTCGATGCACAGCAGCATGCCATCTGGACTCAGATTGCTACAGCATTCCGTGACTATGACGAGCATCTTGTCTTTGCCGGAACCAACGAACCGAATGTAGAAAACGCAGCGCAGATGGAGACCCTCCTGAAATATGAGCAGACCTTCATCGATGCTGTACGTGCGACTGGAGGAAGGAATGCCTATCGTGTGCTCGTGTTCCAGGGACCTTCTACGGATATCAACAAGTCTGTGGAACTGATGAAGACACTGCCTGAAGACAAGGTGGAGAACCGCCTCGTTGCCGAGGTGCATTTCTATGATCCTGTCCAGTTCTGCATTCTGAGTGAAGACGCTTCCTGGGGAAAGATGATGTATTTCTGGGGAAAGGACCAGGAGGGATATGCGACAGGGGCATATTCCGGCAAGTGGCGCAGTGACCTGAATGAGGATCATGTTGCCCGACAGATGGCCAAGATGAAGAAGAAGTTCTGGGACAACGGCATACCTGTGATCATCGGCGAGTTCGGTGCGAGCACATGGAAGAATTTCAACCTGGGTACGGAAGAGGAGAATGCCAAGGCGCAGGAAGGCTTCCTTAAGTCCCATGCCGCCTACAGCGGATGCGTTGTCAAGGAGGCCAAGGCAAACGGCTGCGTCCCATTCTACTGGCACTGTGAGGGTGATATCATTGACCGCAGTGACAGACGTGTCCTTCTGCAGGCTTCATATGACGCATTGGTTGAGGCCGGCAGGACACAATATCCGGATTAATTGACTATCTTTACGGGAAATGGTCTATGATGAAAAGATTTTTCCTGATATCATCAGTGTTTTTCCTGCTTCTGCCGCATATGTTGCGCGCAGAGGCAGGAAAATACATATTTGAGCATGTGCCCGCTTCAGCCCATTGGATCAATTCAATCTTTCAGGATGACATGGGCTTCATGTGGCTCGGTACCAGAAACGGCCTCTACAGGTATTCCGGAGATGAGTATGAAGCCATTTTTGAGGGTGAACTGTTCTACGATATCCAGCAGGATGTCACCGGCAGGATGTGGGTGAAGAAAAGAAACGGATATGCCATATATGATCCGAAGACATGTGTCTTCATGACTGAGGCAGAGACGGCTTCAGAACTTGGGTCATCCGTATGGGTGGAAGTGCTCCAGATCGATCCTAAAGGCAATTTCTGGTGGAGTGAAGGGCAGGACGTCTGGTTCTGCAGCAACGCCATGGATTCAAGATGCCACGTGGGAAGAGTCGAAGGCGGGGTATATGATATATATTGCAGGAACGATATCGCTTATGTCCTTACTGTAGAAGGGCGTCTATATCGGTATGCCATGGGACAGGACGGTTCCATATTATCCCTTCCCATGATGGGTCCTGCCACGGAGAGGCCTGAGGAAAACGCCGATTATCGTTTCCATTGTGTCTTTGTGGATTCCTTTCAGAACATCTGGCTCTCGCAGGGAGCCCAAGGCGTATGGTTCTATCCCAATGGTTCGGAAGCAGGCCGGTATCTTTGTGGAGGAGATCATCCTGGAGCGATTCAGGGCGGCTTCATCTGCTCTATTGAAGAAGACTCTGATGGAAACATCTGGCTTGCATCCGATCACGGAGGCATCAGCGTATGCAACAGAAAGGCTCAGGTGATAGCCCGTCTCAAGAATGATCCTCGGGATGTGAATACCATCAGCGGCAACGGTGTCCTGTCACTTTATCGTGACAATGAAGACAATGTGTGGCTGGGCTACACCAAGAACGGCATGTCCATATATCGTGGAGAAAACAAGACATGGTCCATATCCCATCTGGAGACCCTTCATCAGAGGAATGTATCGGATGACATCAACGCCGTATGTGAAGATATGCATGGCAATGTCTGGTACGGTACTGACGGAAACGGACTGATAAGGAAAGACCGCCGGACCGGACATGAGACATTATATAATTCCGGCAACAGTGCTCTTGAAAGCAATGTGATTACAGATATTCATAGTGATGCCGAAGGAAGGTTGTGGATAGGTACATTCTATGGCGGCTTGTCGTGCATTGAGGACGGCAGGATGAAGACGTACTCATATAAGGAGGATGCGAACTCGCTCGCGTCTGTCAACGTCTGGTCGATAGATCATGACGATTCCGGAAGGATATGGCTCGGTACTTTGGGAGGTGGTCTTCAGGCTCTGGACCCGACGACAGGACACTTTGAAACCTTTTCGTATTCGGGCGGGTATCTCTGCAATGATGCGGTCCAGGATATTGCGTGTGCTGATGACGGCAATGTATATGTGGCAACTGCAGCCGGACTTTCCATCGTCAATCCACATACCCGTACCACCAGGTTTGTGGATGATGAGGACAAGATGATAAACCGGTGTGTGACGGGACTTGTTGTCGATTCACGCGGACTTGTATGGCTGGATGAGGATGGCATGCTTCAGGTCTATTGTCCTGTGACGGACAGTCTTTATACTCCAGTGCATCCTCAGATGAAGGATGTCAGAGGATTTGAAGAAGACGAGACCGGAGTTGTCTGGGTGATAACCGATTCCGGACTTTGTCGTGTGAAAGTTACAACTGATGCAGGGAAGAGTCATGACTTTGACATATCGTCATTCACATTTCCGAGACAGGATGACCTGCACTTTAATCAGAGGTCTGCGTGTCTTACGTCATCCGGCGATTTCATAATAGGTACATTCTGCGGCTATATGGACTTTTCTCCGGTGAGATATGCCATGCAGAGCAAGGAATTGTCACCTCGCCTTCATTTTACTCATCTGTATTCCGGAAACACGTTGCTGCAGAAGGCATTGGAGTTCGTCGACGATGTGTGCCTCGAGTATGGCCATTCAGTGGTTTCTGTCAAATATGCATGTCTGGATTACTTCTCGGTTCTGGAACAGGATATATATTACAGGATGGAAGGACTGTCGGACGAATGGATTGCCACGGACAAGAATGCTGACCGTCTGACTTTCACAAATCTGACTCCGGGACGATATACGTTGACTATCGCCTCTGACACATCTGACCTGTCTGACGCTTCGGTCCTGGACATCCGCATCCTTCCGCCTTGGTGGGCCACATGGTGGAGCATCACCTTCTATGTCTTGTCCGGCCTTTCTTTGATTCTGCTTGTCGGTCTGCTTCTCAAGCGAAGGAGCCGGGAAAGACAGGAGCGTCTGGAGTGGACCATGAAGCAGGAGAGACGGCACTTCGTCGATGAGATGAAGATACAGTTCTTCACAAATGTAAGTCATGATTTCAGGACTCCTCTGACCCTTATCCTGACACCGATAGAGGACAGGCTGGCAAAAGAGCCTGGTCTGAAGAATGACCCTTTCATTATGTCTATACATCGTAATGCTAAGCGGCTTAACGATCTCGTGACCGAGGTTCTGGATTTCAGAAAGATAGAGATGTACGGCTCAAGACTCAAGTTGGCCTCAGGTGATTTTGTCTCAACAGTTTCTGATGCCGTCTCGTCGTTCCGTCTCATGGCTGAAAGCATGGATATTTCCTTGGAAATGGTTTCGGAAGAGTCACAGATGGTTTTTGAATATGACCAGGTGAAGATTCAGAAGATAGTGACCAATCTCCTTTCCAATTCATTCAAGTATACCCCTAAACACGGAAGTGTGAAGGTGACTGTCTTTCCGCCTGTCCAGGGGAAGGTCACAGTGGAAGTCGCTGACAGCGGACGCGGCATTCCGGACAAGGATAAGCGCCGGGTATTCGAGCGGTTCTATCAGGCCAAGGGCAGTGAGAGCGGCAGCGGAATAGGACTGCATGTGGTCAGAGAGTATGTACTTCTCCATGGTGGCGAAATAGAAGTGAAGGACAATGATCCTCAGGGTACTGTATTCACTTTCACTGTTCCTGTGAAGGAGACTCCTGCAGCAGATGTCGTTCCCGGACAGGACACATATGTACGTGATGTGCCGGATGGCGGTGACGGCCGACGTGCTGTCGTTCTCGTTGTGGATGATAACGATGACTTCCGTACATTCATGGTGAATTCCTTGAGTGATGAGTACAAGGTCGTGGATGCTTCTGACGGTGCAGCGGCACTGAAGGTGGTGGAGTCTGAAGATATAGATGTCGTGATCTCTGATGTGATGATGCCTGTCATGGACGGCGTCGAGTTCTGCCGTAGGATGAAATCGGATATAAATACGTCTCACATACCGGTCATCCTGCTGACAGCCAAGGCAATGCAGGAAGATGAATGCCATGGTCTGGAATCCGGTGCCGATGACTACCTCACCAAGCCTTTCAATATGTCCATACTTCGTCTGAGGGTGGCTAAATTCATCGAATGGAAGAAACGTTCAAAGAAACTGTTTGAGAAGGAACTTGAGATAACGACCGACCAGATAACATTGACTTCGATGGATGACCGCCTTCTGCAGCAGGCGATCAATGTCATAAATGAGAACATCAGCAATCCTGATTTCTCCGTTTCTGACCTGTCTGCAGCGCTTTACATGCATAGGACCAGTCTGTATAAGAAACTTGTGTACATCACAGGAAAGACTCCTGTCGAATTCATAAGAGCAATCCGCCTCAAGAGGGCTGCTTCCCTGCTTGAGACGGATGGTGTCTATGTTTCCGAAGTTGCTTATATGGTCGGTTTCAATTCTCCGAAGATCTTTGCCGGTCATTTCAAGGATGAGTTCGGATGCTCGCCTTCGGAGTACCGCAAACGATCTACATTACAGTCAGCGACACTACCGACTTCGCAGGAAGGTTGACGGTGATTCTTCCGTCCTTCACCTTGAATCCCTTGAAAGCGGCAGGGCATACTGTATCAGGAGTATCGAAACCGTTGTAGTCCTGGATCTTGTCTGAAGTGAGGATCTCACCGCTCACCTTGACCTTCTTCATGGTGTCGAAACCGATCGTCACTTCTTCGTCCTTGTCGAGACTTGTGTTCACCAGAGAGATATGGATTGCGCCGTCTGCGCTTCTTGATGCAGTGGCGTCTACTGCAGGATATGGTCTGCCTTTGGCGTCTGAAACGTCAGCGGCATCGCATTCGATAGGAAGATGTACTGCATCCTGGTGTACGTTGTACATTCTGAACACGTGATAGGTCGGGGTCAGCACCATCTTGTCTCCTTCTGTGAGTACCATCGCCTGGAGTACGTTTGCCACCTGTGCGATATTGGTCATCTTGATCCTGTCGGTGTATTTGTGGAAGATGTTGAGGTTCAGTGCGGCCACTATTGCGTCACGCATGGTGTTCTGCTGGAAGAGGTGGCCCGGATTTGTGCCAGGTTCCACATCGAACCATGTGCCCCATTCGTCCACCAGAAGGTCGATCTTCTTTTCAGGGTCGTATTGGTCCATGATCTCGATATGCTTGCGTATCACAGGTTCTATGTCCATTGTCTTTCCTAGTGTCTGCGCATACTCTTCGGCAGTGAACTCAGTCGCCGATCCCTTGCTGTTCCAGTTGTCCACTGTATAATAGTGGAGAGAAACACCATCCATGCGGTTGCCGACCATTTCCATCAGGACCTTTGTCCAGTTGAAGTCATAGTCTGACGCACCGCTTCCAATCTTGTACAGACGGTTGTCACCGAAGTTGCGGCAGTAGGTCGCATACCTTCTGTAAATATGTGAATAGTATTCCGGAGTCATGCTTCCTCCGCATCCCCAGGCCTCGTTGCCAAGCCCGAGGTATTTGAGTTTCCAAGGCTCCTTGCGGCCGTTTTCCGCTCTGAGTTTTGCCATGGGACCGTCAGGTGCAGTAATGTATTCCACCCATTTTGCAAGTTCCTCTACCGATCCGGATCCTACGTTTCCGCTGATATATGGTTCACATTCAAGGAGTTCGCATAGGTTCATGAATTCGTGCGTGCCGAATGAATTGTCTTCCACTGTGCCGCCCCAGTTGCTGTTGACCATTCTCGGCCTCTCCGACTGAGGACCGATGCCGTCCCTCCAATGGTAGTCGTCAGCGAAGCATCCTCCCGGCCATCTCATTACAGGAACCTTCAGGGTCTTCAATGCATCGACTACATCTTTGCGATATCCGTTGATGTTAGGGATGGATGATTCAGGACCGACCCAGAGACCGCCGTAGATGCATGAGCCGAGATGCTCCGAGAACTGGCCGTAGATTTCCTTAGGGATGACTGGGCCTTCGTTGCTGTCGTGAACGGTGATTTTCACAGTCTGTGCGGCAAGTGTGGCAGATATCAGAATCGCCGTCGCAATGGTTAGTGTCTTTTTCATTCTTATGTGTTTTTTGTTGTTTCCTTCCGTAAAGATATCAATAATTTCCCGATTGGACCTGATGTGCATCAAAGATGCAAGAATTTGTATCAAAAGCCTACCCTTTAGGCAACAAAACACACCGTTTAGCAACTTAATTATTATTAATTTTGTATACTTCAAAAACCGCATGATTATCAATAACCGAAAACCGATATGAATATGAAAGCAAAAGGCATTTCAATCTTTGTCCTTGCTGCCATGACCCTTGCTTCATGCGCAGGATACAGACAGGACGGATCAGGGGTTACCGTCGAGGTTACTGAACCGCAGGAAAACGGACCGGCGCTTGTCAGGCTGCAGGTCATGGGTGAGAAACTGATTCATGTTTCCGCAACTCCGGAGAAGAAGTTCGCCGACCCTCAGAGTCTTGTGGTCATCCCCGCTTCAGAGAAGACCCCTTTCAAGGTGGAGGAGAATGGAGACACCGTGACAATAGTGACCTCTGCATTGAGGGCTAATGTCCTGGCGACTACAGGAGAGGTGTGGTTCACCGATCCGCAGGGCAAGATGCTTCTGCGTGAAGAGTCCGGTGGAGGAAAGTCCTTTGAGCCGATCGAAGTGGAGGGGACTCACGGATATACATTCCGTCAGGTGTTCGAGTCTCCGGACTGCGAGGATTTCTATGGCCTCGGCCAGCATCAGGCTGACGAGTTCAACTACAAGGGAAAGAATGAGGAACTCTTCCAGTACAATAC
>JAFVHZ010000120.1 GCA_017474265.1 Bacteroidales bacterium
AAGGACCCGTCGCTGAACACGGCCGAATTGAGGGCGGCGTAGAAATTATCGCCCACCGGCACGACTGACGCAAGATGCTTGCGCACCAGGTCGGGATGCTCACGTACCGCCTCCGAGAATGAGCAGAAGATGATCCCCTTCTCCTCCAAGGCGGCACGGAATGTCGTCTTTACCGATACGGAATCAAAGACGGCGTCCACAGCCACACCGGCAAGTGCGGCCCTCTCATGAAGAGGGATTCCCAACTTGTCGAAAGTCTTCTCAAGTTCCGGATCGATCTCCTTAGGACGGTCCTCGTCCCTCTTGGGTGCCGCATAATAGATGATGTCCTGAAAGTCTATTTCAGGAATGTCGAGATGTGCCCACTTCGGCATCGGCATCTTCTGCCACCTGCGGAAGGCGTCCAGACGGAACTGGAGCATCCACTCCGGTTCTTCCTTCTTTGCCGAAATAAGGCGTATTATGTCTTCATTGAGACCCTTGGGTATGAACTCCTGCTCTACGTCTGTCACGAAGCCATGCTCATACTCCTTGTCCGCAATGCTGTCCAATATTTCTTTATCCTTGCTCATAAAAACTGCTATCCTGCAACGTCAGGGCCAACATGGCCCCAACTTGCAAAGATAGCAGTTTTTTCTTTCCTTTCAGCGATTATGGAATGCAAACTGACTCTATAGAGTGAACAAGACAGGAACAGAGAGGCGGACGTTCTTCTTTTCACCGTGCTGCTCCCCTGGAGTCCACCTCGGAGAACCGCTCACGGCCTTTACAGCAGCCTCGTTCAGAACCGGATCAGACCCGAATACTGCATGGACATCGGCAATACTGCCATCCTTCATGACGGTAAACTCCACAATAACCATTCGCGAGTCGCCCTGAACGCGACCTGTCATAGGGTATTCCACCTGGGAATTCACCCAAAGTGCAAAATCATCCACATCACCTCCCTGGAACTTCGGGTCGGACAGTCCTGCCTTTTCCCTCAACGCTAGGTTGCGTTCATCCCAGCGGATCTCCTGATCCCTTAGGAATTCCTCCTGCCTGCGTCTTAAGTCCACCTGAGGATATGACGGCTTGCTGAAGACCTTGCCTGATTCATCTGTCTTTGAATCATATATTCTCTCCTTCAGTTTTCCGTTGCGGAACCTGCCGACATGGATGGTTCCGTCCGCTCTGTACAGCGTATCTATTCCATGATATCGGCCGTTCTTATAGTTTCCGGATACGACTATCCCGTTATCCCTGTAGATCCGGCCATGGCCTGTGGCCTTTCCTTTTCGGTATTCACCCCAATAGACTTCTCCGTTCGGCAGGTAGCAGACGCACATTCCTTCAGGTCTGCCCTTGATGAAGGTTCCGAAGATAAGACCGCTTTCATGAGAATAGAGGATGCCCTCGCCTTCGGGCCAGTGGCCCTCATATTTGTCCTGTGCAGAGAGAGACATTGACGACAGCCCCGCAATCACCAATGTCAAAAGATAGAATCGCAATTTCATAGCATTGGTTATTAGTGTTACGCAAATATAATAATTTTTAGGAAACGCCAAGTCGGCAGGCCAGAAGTAAAAATCAGAACGGGTAAAGCAGAGCAGATGCGTCTGCATTGCAGCGGGCAGGCAGGGTAAAGGTAAATCCCACCCTGCAGGTGCCCGGATTAGGAGCGTCATAATCATGTGGAGGGTCGTTCGACCAGACATGAGGACTTACCACAGTTGTCCCATCCGGCGATACGACCATCTTCAACCGCATCCTTTTTCCGTCCTTTTCAAGCATTATACTACCATCTGCGGCAATATGAGCATGTGCAGGTGTGGTCATGACCCACATGACCTCGACAGCGTCATCATCTGACATCAGACGGTCTTCGACATGAAGACGGTTCCGACGGTCAAGCCATACCGACCTCTCTGCCATCGTGACAGCATCACCTAATGCACCCGTCATGTCCAGACGGGCTCCCTTACGCGAGTTTTCCGTCCACGTTTCAACTATCGGAACGAAACTCCTTACCAGATGATGGTCCCCGTTCAGGGTCAAGGTCGAATGAGCCTCATTTCCCAGGCGGAAAACCTCCCACCTCTGTCCATGCTGCTCCTGATTCCACAGGTCAACGCCTCTGCTCTCTAAGGAATGATAGTTCTGCATGCCGAGATCCATTGACCACCGTACACCGGCATATTCATATATGAACGAACCGGCATCCATATGGGCATGGGAGGTCATCGGAGAGCCGCCTTTGATACCGAGATACGCGTCGTTTTCCGACGTCCAGCCTTCG
Organism: Bacteroidales bacterium; assembly: GCA_017474265.1. Lineage (GTDB taxonomy): Bacteria > Bacteroidota > Bacteroidia > Bacteroidales > UBA932 > Cryptobacteroides. The sequence continues at coordinate 2,279 of JAFVHZ010000120.1, forward strand.
CGGTAGACGAAGAGCGGAGTCTTTCCTTCGAACAACCGGAAGTGCTCCCGGGGAGTATTGATGCCGGACATGTTTACCCTTGAAGCAAAAATCAGAAGAGCAGGAAGCAGGCGATATTCGGTAAATCTTCTTTCGACATCCTTCATGAAGTCATCCGGCATGGACTCGACCATCCTGCGCTCCAGGTATATGATGGAAGGATCATCTTTCCGGTCAGCGAACCAGAACATCATGGGATTACAGACTGTCATGGGAGAAGAATCAGAGAAGTTGAAGCACTCTCCGCCAGGGGTGGTCATGAACTGAATGAAGGAGGCGGTGTCAAGAAAGCCCGGAGCCTCGCTCAAGCCGTAATCCGTCCCAAGAGCAGACTCCAGAGCAGCGATCATCATCACCTGAAAGGATGTACCGTATCCCCAATAGTTGAATCCTTCAGGGTATCCGCCGTCAGGAGCATAGCATGCAAGGGCAAAAGGCACCGATTTCACATACAGATCCGCCAGTTCGCGGGAAATATCCGGGTGTTCCTCATATGTCGCGAGGGCGCCGTAGAGAAGGCCGGAACAGCACACCTGATTCCAGTTGTTGGCCAGATTATAAAATCCTGCATAGTCCTCATCATCAGCGGGGATGAATCCTTTTTCCATGATGGCATCACTTATCGTCTGCTTCTGCAATGACGTCAGACGGTCATACAGCCAGTCATACCCGATGGCGACGGCCATTACCATTTCGCCGACATCCAGGAAATGCGACGGATTCCAGTCTTCGAAGGCACACACAGCCATCATTTCGTCTATCGCCCTTTCTGCATACGCCTCTTTACCTGTCATCCGGTATGAATATGAGAGCCAGAATATCCTCTTGAGGGCCTCGCGGGACGTATGAAGAAGCCTTTTCCCCTCCATTACGCGCTCAAGAGGCGGCAGGACCAGCATCCGGTCACATTCGGCCACGATTCCGTCATGTACCTTGGCCATGGCAGGGTCTGCAGCGATCATTCTGCTGATACCCTCTTCCTCCCCTGCCGTCAGCAGCAGACGCGGATGGCCGGATATATCAAATTTCTCCTGTGCGGAAAGCACAGGAGAAACAAGAAATAATATATATACGACCAGTTTCTTCAAAGCAATTAATGAATAGCGACTGTAAGCATAGCCATCACGATGGAAACCATGCTCATCAGTTTGATGAGGATGTTGAGTGACGGTCCTGATGTGTCCTTGAACGGGTCAAGACCAACTTGTTTAGCGATATCTTTCACTTGCATGTTTCTATAAAATCTATATTCAACAATAACTCTATCTTTTTGAGGAAGTTTTGAAATAGCCTCACGAACTAATTTTCCAAGCTCGCCAATTTCTGCT
>JAFVHZ010000121.1 GCA_017474265.1 Bacteroidales bacterium
GTCCTCATCGGCATAGCCGAAGAGACCCGCGTGGTTGTAGTAATACTTTTCGAGAGAGGTTACCTTCAGATTCGAAACAACGTGCCCGTCACCGTCAAAAAAGCCGCCAAAAGCAAACCAACGATCCCTCAGATTATAGGGACCCCTGTGATAGCAGCCGATGGGATCCCATTCGATCCCGCCGAGATCTATGTTGCAGGTCAATTTGAAATATTTGCCCGCGTATCCTGCGGCACTGCCGTCGTTGACGGTTTTCGCAAGGAATGCGAGCTGTGCGCCGCTCGAGATCAGATACGGGTCGCTCTCACTTCCCGTTCCGCCTTCAAAGACAAATCCTTGTCAGACGGTGAGTGGAACAAGATGATCCACACCAGGTTCAAGACCGGCGCAGGCTTCGGCAGAGCCGGAAAGGAGGACAGCGGCACATGGGAACGCAGGAAGAAGATGGACGACCAGTGGTACATCAGGTACAACGGCGCGCAGGAAGGCCTGAACTTCTCCCTCCGTCTAGGTCTGACCTCGTTCAAGCATGTCGGAGTCTTCCCCGAGCAGTCATCAAACTGGGAATATATCTACAAGCAGACCCGTACCCTTGTCGAGAAGGCGGAAGCCGAGGGCAAGCCTAAGCCTAAGGTACTCAACCTCTTCGCCTACACAGGAGCCGCATCCCTCGCAGCAAAGGCAGCGGGTGCGGACGTCACCCATCTCGACTCCGTACGCCAGGTGGTCACATGGGCCCGCGGAAACATGGAGGCGAGCCGGCTCGACAACATAAGGTGGATAGTGGAAGATGCGTTGAAGTTCGCACGCAGGGAAGCCAAGAGAGGCAACACCTATCAGGGAATCATCCTCGACCCGCCGGCATACGGCCACGGCCCCGACGGAGAGAAATGGAAACTCGACGAATGCCTCAACGAGATGCTCCAGTGCGTTGCGGCCATCCTCGCCCCACAGGACAGTTTCATGGTCCTCAACCTCTATTCAAACGGATACTCGGCAGTCCTCGGCGAGACCATCGTGAAGCAGGCCTTCTGCATGAAGACAGCATATAAGTCACTCGATTTCGGAGAACTCGTCCTGCGCGACTCCTATGGCAAGAACCTCCCTCTGAGCGTCTTCGTCCGACTGGCCCGATAGTCTAGGGTACAGGATCGTAGCCGTGGCCGCCCCAGGGGTGGCATCTCAGGATACGGCGTACGGAAAGATACAGGCCTTTGAAAGGCCCGTGCTTACGGAAAGCCTCAAGGGCATACTGGGAACATGTGGGAGTGAAACGACATGAAGGACCGCCCTTCAGCGGAGACAGGCACACCTGATAGAACCTGATAAGAAAGACGAACGGCGCGATAACGATCTTCTTCAGCACCGCCTTCGGACTTCTTCCATTTTCACTTTTCTCTGTCATAGATTCCCGGATTATTCCTCCTGCCCCTCATTCACCGGAATGTCCTCGGCAACATTCCTGCCATAACGGTCATTCAGAGCGTCAATCACCTTGCCCACAGCGGCATAGATATCCTCATACGAAAGAATCTCCTTGGAAGGATACATGAAAAGAAGGTCTACCCCACCCTCAACCGTCAGGAGATGCTTCTGCCTGCGCCAACTCTCACGGATACGGCGCTTCAGAAGATTGCGCTTCACGGCGCGCTTGAACATCTTCTTGGGAACAGACACCATGATACGGTTCGCCTCGGCCTCAGTCCCGGCCAGACACAGATAGCGCAGGCCCGGCACATTGCCGTGCTTTCCCTTGGCAAGGAGCCTCGAGATGCCTGTCTTGCCGCACAATCTTTCTTTCTTAGGAAGCGTATTACGGATCTGTCCGTCCACGACTATCTGGACAGATAAAGTTCGAGAGCCTTGGCCACAGAAGGAGCCTCGACTGTAGGAGCGGAAATCTCTATGGTCAGACCGGCCTCCTCCATAGCCTTCACTATGGATTTGCCATATGAAACGAACTTGACGTCACCCTGGACGAAATCCGGATGATTCTCATAGAGTGATTTGACATCGGCAGGATTGAACAGTACCACCAGGTCGTATGCATGAATGTCCACGTCCTTTATGTCCTGAGAAACAGGTTTCACGAATACCGCAGTCTCGAATGCGAACTTCTGGCCTTCAAAAACCTTCGTTACAGCATCCTGACCTGAAGCATTCGCAGTGGCGATAAGGAAATTCTCACCCTTATGCTTGGTACCGATAAGGCCGATGATGGACTCAGGGGTGCCATCACCGAAAAAGATCTTCCTCTTCCTGTATACGATATGCTTCTGAAGATAGTTAGCAACAGCCTCTGTAGTACAGAAATACTTCATCGTCTCCGGAACCTTGATACGCAATTCCTCACATATCTGGAAGAATGCATCAATTGTGGTACGCGCTGAGAAGACGATAGCCGTATGATCAAGTATATTTATTCTCTGGGAACGGAACTCCCTGGAAGTCAACGGTTCTATCTTAAAGAACGGTTTGAAGTCAAACTCTGCTCCAAACTTTTCCGCTATGCTGGTATAAGGCGAAGCCGTCTTCGGCTGCTGCTGTGAAATCAGTATCTTCGTCACAATAATCCTAACTAAAAATCCATCAAAAAACAATTGCCGAAACAATCAAAATTCCGGTGGGTATCATTTCGAGCGCGCAAAGGTACAAAAAACCAGCGAAAACCGAGCATGAAGAATTAAAAATTTGCAATTTTCTCAAAAGGAACAGAGCATACACTGCCGCTGATACCCAAAGCATTGCACTCCTGATGACAGAATAAGCAACCCCCAGACGGCTCATTATTCCACCCATTGCCAGAAGGAGCAGAGTCAGGAAGATGAAGAATGTCCACGCCACCTTCAGAGCCGCTGCCAACGTCTTGGAAGGCAGAACTTTCGGACGAAAGACCGCAAAAACGGCCACACGAAGGAGGACATAGCCGGCAAGAACAGCAAAATACATTCCGAGGAGCGCAGTCTCTCCAAAGCCAAGAAGGAAGTTCGGAGAATAGAGACGGAAATGGAATGCCGTCAGACAGAACGGAATCATCATCGCCAATGCAACAACATCTCTGTCATGGGCAAGTTTCACACTGGACTCCAGATTGAAGCACTCCTTGCCTCTCCAAAGGCAGGCCATCACCGAAGGGAACACATTGACCAACCGCCTCAGAAGAAGCAGCACAACCAGAGCAGAAAACAAAGCGAGCGAATCAAACAGCATATCAGTTTCCTCTTTTCACCTTATATCCCATATCCTTCAGAAGAGTCACCACCCTGTCGCGGAAATCTCCCTGAATTGTGATCTCGCCATCCTTGGCACTGCCTCCGACCCCGCATTTCACCTTCAAGGTACGACCGAGTCCGGCCAGATCGTCTGCCGTACCCACAAATCCGGTCACAAGCGTCACCTGCTTGCCGGCACGTCCCTTTCGGTCAATTGACACAATCAGGTTCTGCTTCGACGGTTCGAGGGTTTCAGGCTCGATTTCTGCCTGTTCCTCATATGCAAAATCCGGATTGGTGGAAAACACCACACCAAGTCGCTTCTTCCAGTCGTTATCTGCCATCTTCCAAGAATTAATTTTTGCAAATATAGTCATATTATGTGTATATTTGTCAGTTTGATGATAAAGATCCTTTAATGCTAATAAAACGGAATTACATATATGGATAAAAGAAATTTTACATTCTGGAACAGGGCGACCGCGGTGCTTGTATTCGCGATATCCGCTGTGACGTACCTGCTGACGATAGAGCCTACCGCATCCTTCTGGGACTGCGGCGAGTTCATCGCCTCATCATACAAACTGGAAGTTGGTCATCCTCCGGGAAACCCTGTGTTCCAGTTGTTTGCACGCTTCTTCACCATGTTCACGGACAACATGCATGCTGCAGTTGCAGTGAACGCAATGAGCGCCATCTGCTCAGCCCTGACCATATTCTTCCTCTACCTGACCATCGTATTCCTCGCCAAACGTGTGGTGAAGCCGTCAGAAGACGGCACCTATAGCGTAGGAAAGGCCATTGCGATATTCGGTTCAGGCGCTGTAGGAGCCCTCGCATACACATTCAGCGACACATTCTGGTTCTCGGCGGTAGAAGGAGAAGTATATGCCATGTCATCATTGGTGACAGCCCTCGTATTCTGGGCCATGACCAAATGGTACGAGCAGGCGGACACCCCATACGCCAACAGATGGATCGTGCTGATATCGTTCCTGATGGGACTGTCAGTCGGCATCCACCTCCTCAACCTTCTTGCAATCCCTGCCCTCGTGTTCATGTTCTACTACAAGCAGCGCGAGAACGGCCACTATACCTTCTGGGAATACGTCAAGATATTCGCCGTATCGGTGGTGATCCTAGCCGTCATACTCTTCGGCATCATCCCGTACCTGCCTAAACTTGCAGCATATACCGACCTCTTCTTCGTCAACACCCTCGGACTTCCGTTCAACACCGGAGCCATCTTCTTCATGACGGTACTCCTGGGAGCATGCTTCTGGGGCCTGTTCAGGACAATGAAGAAGAACATGGTCTTCGCCAACACGGTTCTCCTGTGCTTCACTGTCATAGTCATCGGATTCTCACTCTTCTCTATCGTGATCATCCGTTCGGCAGCAAAGACCCCGACCAACGAATACCAGCCTGACAATCCGTTCACCCTCGTAAGATATCTCGGACGTGAGCAGTACGGAAGCAACCCTCTGATCTACGGAGAATATTTCGGAGCCCCATACGAAATCGAGCAGACCACATACTGGGCGCCTCTCGGAGACAAATACATCAAGGCTGAAGGCCCGGGAAAGATCATCTACAAGTCCTCAGGAAAGATGCTCTTCCCAAGAATGTGGAGCAGCAGCGACCCCAGGTACATTTCCTTCTACAAGTCGTACATGAACGGCGGCGGCAAGACCGTTCAGGGAGCCGAGCACAAGAAACCTACCTTCTTCCAGAACCTCGCGTTCTTCTTCGATTACCAGATGAACTGGATGTACTGGAGGTATTTCATGTGGAACTTCGCAGGACGCCAGAACGACATCCATAGCCCTACGCCGGGAGACATGTTTGCAGGCAACTGGGAAAGCGGAATCCCTCTGATCGACAACTTCCGTCTCGGAGACCAATCATACGCCCCAGACTACCTCAAGGAGAATAAAGGCAAGAACCACTACTACATGCTGCCGCTTCTTCTGGGCATCATCGGAATCTTCTTCCAGTTCGCCCGCGACAAGAGGGGCTGCTGGCTCACCTTCCTGATGTTCTTCATGACCGGCATCGCCATCGTGATCTACCTCAACCAGCCGCCATACCAGGTCCGCGAACGTGACTACGCATACGCAGGCTCGTTCTACTCCTTCTCGATATGGATCGGACTTGCAGTAGCGGCGGTCTACACATGGATAAGGGAGAAGTTCGACAAGAAGAGTTCCGGCACCGTGACAGCGGCAGCCGTAACCGTGGCAATGCTAGGAGTCCCTGTCCTCATGGCAGCGGAAAACTGGGATGACCACGACCGCAGCAACAGATACACGGCAGTGGAGATGGCCAGGAACTACCTCAACTCCGTCGGTCCGAACGGAATCCTCGTGACACATGGCGACAACGACACCTTCCCTCTATGGTATGCGCAGGAAGTGGAAGACGTACGGACAGACGTCCGCATCGCCAACACATCGCTCCTGGGAACAGACTGGCACATTGACCAGATGAAATGGGCGATGAACGAGTCCGCACCTCTGGACCTCAGCGTAGGTCCGCGGCAGTATCTCTACGGAACAAACGAATTCGTATATATATATGACACGCGCGACACCGCCATCCTTCTGTCGGACGTAATGAGAATATTCAAGCATCCTGACGCGAAACTGCCTCTGACAAGCGGGAAAATGGTGGACTACATCATGTCACGCAAACTCATCGTTCCGGTCAACAAGGAGAATGTCATCAAATACGGCATCCTCGACGAAAAGTACGCCGACATGATTCCGGATCAGATCACACTGACCATACCTAAGGACAAGGACTACATCACCAAGCCGGAACTCTTCATGCTCGACCTTCTGTCAAACTACCAGTGGGACCGTCCTATCAACCTCCTGAGCATGGGAGGAGACATCAACATCGGCCTGAAGGATTACCTCATGTACGAGGGATTCTCATACAAGTTCGTGCCGATAAAGAACAGGATGAAGAGCACAGAAATAGGTTTTGCAGATCCTGAAGACCTGTATTATAAGGTAAAGAATGTCTTCAGCTGGGACGCCCTCAAGAGGACAGACTACTTCGTGGACTACCAGAACTTCTACACCTTCTGCGGAGTCCTGTCACAGCGTAACCTTTTCGTGAACACCGCCAAGGAACTCCTGAAGATCGGAGACACAGAAAGAGCCTTAGAAATACTCGACATGTGTCAGGAATGCGTGCCGGAGGAGAACTACCCTCTTGACATGACATACCTCGGATTCTCCAACGAATACATGGTCATTGACATGATCGAGACATACTACAACGCGGGCGCTGACGACAAGGCGCTTGAACTGGCGAAACGATTCACTGACGAACTTTTCATTTCGACGGGCTTCTTCCTTGAGTACTACGACTGGGCAAAACGTGAGTTTGAAAGTTGCTTCAACTGCATCTCATATGTGGCAGACCTCGCCGACCACTATGGTTATCACGAATACGCTCAGGAAATACGCGACCGCTTCAACAGCATGCTCGGCATCGAAGAAGAGGCCACAGAAGAGCCTCAAACAACGAAAACTGAGTAAAACAACGACTAAAACAACAGCACCTACAACAAGGATATGCAGAAAGAAGGCGATCTTTGCCTCCGGTTAAGAATCTTATTCGTCTCTTTCTGCATTCCTGATTTTCTCTTATGTGTGCAATTCTTTTCAGGAAGCAGAAAGCATAAAAAAAGGGAAGCCGTGACGGTTTCCCTTTTTTATTACAGACACATGTGATTAATCCAATTTCAATACGGCCATGAACGCAGACTGAGGGACCTCGACCGTTCCGATCTGACGCATCCTCTTCTTTCCCTGCTTCTGCTTCTCAAGGAGTTTTCTCTTACGCGAGATATCACCTCCGTAACACTTTGCCGTCACATCCTTCCTGACTGCCTTCACTGTCTCGCGGGCGATGATCTTCGCGCCCACAGCAGCCTGGATGGCTATGTCGAACTGCTGGCGCGGGATGAGTTCCTTCAGTTTCTCGCACATCTTGCGTCCGAAGTCATATGCATGGTCCGCATGGATAAGAGTCGACAGAGCATCGGCAGGATCTCCATTCAGGAGTATATCCAGTTTGACGAGTTTCGCCTCCTTGAAACCGATGACATGATAGTCGAACGAAGCATAACCCTTCGATATGGACTTCAGTTTGTCGTAGAAGTCGAAGACGATCTCAGAAAGCGGCATCTCATATGTCAGTTCCAGACGATCGGCAGTCAGATAATGCTGATTGATCAAGACTCCCCTCTTGTCAAGGCAGAGTTTCATTATAGGGCCGTAATAATCCGACCTCGAGATGACCTGCGCCCTGATGTACGGTTCCTCGATCTTGTCGATGAGGGTGGCAGCAGGAAGACCTGAAGGATTATGCACGTCGAGGACTTCTCCCTGAGTGGTATATACCTTATATGAAACGTTAGGCACCGTAGTGATCACGTCCATGTTGAACTCCCTGAACAGACGCTCCTGCACGATCTCAAGGTGCAGCAGGCCGAGGAAACCGCAACGGAAACCGAATCCGAGGGCAAGCGACGACTCCGGCTCGAACACCAGGGAAGCATCATTGAGTTGAAACTTCTCAAGAGAGGCACGCAGTTCCTCATACTGGTCTGTCTCGACCGGGTACATACCTGCAAAGACCATAGGCTTCACTTCCTCGAATCCCGCAATCGCCTCCCTGCAAGGCTCAGCCACATGAGTGATGGTATCACCCACCTTCACCTCTACAGCGCTCTTTATACCGGAAATGATATATCCCACACTACCGCAAGGAATCTCCTTGCGCGGATGCATCTTCATCTTCAGCACGCCGATCTCATCAGCCACATATTCCTTTCCTGTGCTGACGAACTTGACCTTGTCGCCGGTCTTGATCGATCCGTTCACCACCTTGAAATATGCAATGATGCCTCTGAAGGAATTGAATACGGAGTCGAAGATAAGGGCCTGGAGCGGAGCATCGGGATCTCCTGCGGGAGCAGGAATCCTTTCCACGATGGCATCCAGAACCTCCTTCACACCCTGGCCGGTCTTGCCGGATGCAAGAAGTATCTCCTCAGGCTTGCAGCCAAGAAGGTCCACGACCTGGTCTGTCACAACATCCACCATGGCAGACTCCACATCTATCTTGTTCAGGACCGGAATTATCTCCAGATCATGCTCTATGGCAAGATACAGGTTTGAGATGGTCTGGGCCTGGATACCCTGAGTGGCATCCACGATAAGTATCGCACCCTCACAGGAAGCGATGGCGCGTGACACCTCATAAGAGAAGTCAACGTGGCCCGGAGTATCAATCAGGTTAAGTGTATAGGTCTGACCGTCATGCACATAGTCCATCTGTATAGCATGACTCTTGATGGTGATTCCCTTCTCCTTCTCCAGGTCCATCGAATCAAGGACCTGATTCTCCATGTCACGGGCAGCCAGAGTGTTGGTTATCTCCAACATTCTGTCCGCAAGAGTACTCTTTCCATGGTCGATATGCGCAATTATGCAAAAGTTTCTTGTATTCTTCATCGTATATGTATAATCGCTGCAAAGATAGTAAAATAAGAATTTTTTCCCTACTTTTGTTTAATCCATGGTTGATTTTAGGTGTCTTAATACGGATGACTGACAGAGAAATCATAGAACACTTCAACAGCGGCAGGCAGGAAGAGGCTTTCAACGGCATCGTGGATGCATACACGGAAAGACTCTACTGGCATATCCGCCGGTTTCTGTGCAGCCACGAAGATACCGACGACCTCCTTCAGGACGTATTCATCAAGATATGGGCAGCCCTGCCGTCCTTCCGCGGCGAATCCAGACTCTACACATGGATCTACCGCATCGCCACCAACGAAGTCCTGAACCACCTGCGCAAACAAAGGTTCAAGGCAGTTATTTCCCTTGAATCAGCATCAGGCGCACTTGAAAGGAAAATAGACGAGGACCCATACTTCAACGGCGACCATCTCCAGCGCGAACTGCACAAATCCATACAGCGTCTTCCCGAAAAGCAGCGCATCGTGTTCAGCCTCCGCTATTTCGATGAAATGAAATACGAAGACATGGCAGAGGTGACGGGGACATCAGTCGGAGCCCTAAAGGCCTCCTACCACCACGCATGCGAAAAGATAAGGAACGACCTTCAGAAACTTTTATGATCCGACAATAAACCTTTGCACCAGATAATTGTCTAATAAGCGATGAAACAGACAGATATGGACATATTTCAGGACTCTCCCGAGTTGAAGAAAATGCCTTTCAGCGTACCTGAAAGTTATTTCGACATCCGCAAGGCAGAACTGAAGAAGCCTCAGGCGAAGAAGATGAGCATCTGGGGCAGGATCTCCCCATACGCAGCAGTTGCAGCAGTCTTCATCTTCATGGTATCCGCCGGCACTTTCTTCCTTGAACAGACCACGCCGGATCAGGATATGACAGAAGAAGACTATCTGCTGTTCTCTGACAACATGACGATATCCGCCATCTACGAAATGGAGGAAGACGGACAGATTGCAGAAGCAGGCATAGCAGACGAAGACATCATCGAATATCTGATATATTCAGGAATCACAGCAGAAGAAATAGAAAACTCAAAATAAACGTCATGAAAAGAATTGGAGCATTAATACTGACATTTGCACTTGCCCTATGCACCAGCGCAGGTCTTTCAGCCCACCACAGTTGCCAGAAAGGCGAATGGAAAAAGAAGATGCAGAGCGAAAAGATTGCCTTCCTCACATCAGAAATGGACCTGACACCGGAAGAAGCACAGGAATTCTGGCCTGTGTACAACAAGGTGGAGAACGAAATGGATCAGGCCATGCATGAAGTGTTCAGCGCATTCAAGGCCCTGAATCAGGCTCTGGAGGAGGGCTGGTCAGAAAAGGAAACGGAAAAACTCCTTGACAAATATCTGGAAGCACAGAAAAAGCAGAAGAAGGTCGATGCCGGCAGGGCAGAAAGATATCTTGAAGTCCTTCCTGCAGAAAAGGTAGCGAGACTCCTGATCGGAGAAGAGAAATTCCGCAGACAACACATACGCAGACTACACGAGAAGAAGCAGCAGAATCAGGCAAACAGATAGAAATCATGGGTGAGGGAAAGATACTCCGGGGTATACTTTCCCTCATTCTGTATAGTGAGCAGTTCCTCGATCGGCATCCGGCAACGTGTCCGTGAAAACTCTGCGATGATCCTCGACGGCTCCTTTCTCGGCACGGTCCTGATCCTCAAGACACGAAACAGATGGAGTCCGCACATGCGGGCATGACGTGTCAACGCCGTCTCCACATCAGCGGGCAGAACCAGGCTCACACGCCCCTGCTCCGTCAGCCGTTCCGATGCAAAATCCAGAATCTCCCTATAAGACAGGCCGGTTGCCGTATGCCTGGCATTGTTTCTTCGCTCCTGAGGTGCCTGAAGCGACTCTTCAAAATATGGAGGATTCGAGAATATCAGATCATAGGAAGCATCCGGTCCAGCAATCCCGGCGGCATAACCGTCCAAAGAGACATTGTGTGCATGAAGCACATCAGACCATGGAGAATTGCTGAAATTGGCAGCCGCCTCAGTCGCCGAAGGCTCATCTATGTCAATGGCATCAATCCGGACCTCATTCCCGGACCATATGGGACTTTCAGTTCCCAACAGCCTCTGCGCAGCCATCAATGCAATCGTCCCCGTTCCTGTCCCTATATCCAGAAGACGTCTGTCCGTATCACGTACTGTCATGGACGTCCCCAGCAGCACCCCGTCGGTATTCACCTTCATGGCGCTACGTTCATTCACAACATCGAATCTCTTGAACCGGAATACACTCACTGCCCGTTCCCCCTAAACTGCGTTCTGCACAAACTGACCATCCACCATATACAACGACCTGTCACACATTCCGGCAAGATCAGGATCATGAGTCACGATCACTATAGTCTGGCCATACTTGTCACGAAGGTCGAAAAACAAACGATGTATGTCTTCTTTTGTCTTCGAATCCAGATTGCCTGAAGGCTCGTCCGCAAACAGTACTGCAGGATTGTTGATAAGGGCTCTCGCCAAGGCCACCCTCTGCTGCTCACCACCTGAAAGTTCCGACGGCTTGTGATCCACACGGTCAGCAAGACCGAGATCCGTCAGAAGAGCCTTGGCCGCAGACTCGGCATCCTTGCGGGAACGCTTGGCAATGAAGGCAGGAATCATGACATTCTCCAGTGCAGTAAACTCCGGCAGAAGATGATGGAACTGGAACACAAATCCTATCCTCCTGTTGCGGAACTCGGACAAGGCATCCCCCTTCAGTTTGAGGACGTCGGTTCCGTCAATGAACAGAGAGCCGGAATCCGGCGTGGACAATGTGCCCAGAATCTGAAGCAAGGTAGACTTGCCCGCTCCAGACGCTCCCATAATGGAGACCACCTCGGATTTCTCCGCACTGAAGTCCAGACCCTTGAGGACCTTCAAGGTCCCGAACGACTTTTCTATGCCTGATGCTTGTATCATGCCACAAAGATAAAACAAAAAAGGCAACTATCAATTGATAATTGCCTTTGTAAGTCGGGGTACTGTGACTCGAACACAGGACCCTCTGGTCCCAAACCAGATGCGCTAGCCAACTGCGCCACACCCCGATTATGTTTCCCTTTCATTTGGGACTGCAAATATAGGCACAAAAAATAAAAGTGCAAAACTTTTTTGAAAAATTTTGCACTTTTTTATTGTTCAGGATTCCCGAACAGGTCGGGAATGACGATTTTACGTCATAGCCGGCCTGACCGGCTATCTGTTAGAGGTTTGGATTGATGGTCTTCCACTCTGCTACAGGCGGGATGATACCGAGAGAGATGATCTCGTCACGCATAACCTGGAGGTGAGCGTAAGATGCATCGAGAGCAGCGAGTTCCTCAGCCGAACCGGTAACCTCACCGAAGTGAACACCAGTAGCGTCGATTACTGTAGGCATAGCCATGAGGACGTTCTGATATTTCTCA
>JAFVHZ010000122.1 GCA_017474265.1 Bacteroidales bacterium
GAGACGGGTATTCCGGCGTTTCGGTTGAATCCGGTATGGAACCGGGCTGTTATGCTCTTTGTGTGAAAGGAATTCCGGATGCTGCAAGTGGTCCTCAAAGTTTCGACTGCTTTGTAAAACTGATATGTGTCGGTGAGCCTGTTTCATTGGAACTTGCTGGAAATGTCACCTATGATGGAAACGCTACTCTTGTTGACGAAGCCTCTGGGCTCTATCTCATCAAAAACAGGGATAATTGGACTCGTGAGTATGCAGATGAATATGCATATTTTGTTGTATCGAACGCATCCTTCAGTACAAGTATATGTGCTAAAGACACGGATTTGGCATGGTCGTTCCAGACTGCATACAGTCAGGTATTCCCTGGTGGACTTGAAAGCATAGAGTTTACACTTGGAAAGTGGTATTATGTTGATATATACCATGAGGCGCTAGTATATGGTATAAAAGAGGATATGACCGAGGTATTGCTCAATGATACATCAGCCGAAATTCAGAATGATAAGGATTACAAGTACGACCTGACAGGCTATGCCGGTGTCAAGATAGAATGTGCTGCCAGTGCCACTCTGAGAAATGTTTACCTGAATTACTACAAATAAATACCGCCTTACGTGACCCAGACAGCCTTTGATCTGTCAATTATACCGATAAATAAGGTGACTATAACGATATTTTATTGGATACAGGTGATGTTTAGTGTCTGTTAATATGCAGTTTAAGGCTATTTTAAGAGATGGAGGTTATTTTTGTGAAAACAAAATAACCTTTTTCTTATGAAACGACAGAATCCGACTCATTTCCTGCATGTCGCACTGCTGATGGTTGTGGCATTCTTTTCTGTATCCGCACCGGCCCTGGCTCAGAAACAGGCCTTGATCGCAGGTACTGCAAAGGTAAACATCACTCCTGAAAATCCGCGCTATCCTGTTCATGATTCACTTTATGCGCGCAGTCTTGTCCTGGAAGCAGGGGACGTCCGCATAGCGTTCATTTCTCTTGATCTCTGCGTATATAACAACAAGAATATCCGCAATGTCCTGATGAAGAGATATGGCCTTACAGAGTTGTATTGGAGTCTTTCCCATACACATTCTGCAGCAAATCCGACAGAAGAATATCTCCTGAAGCAACTTGACAAGGCTATGAGCCTGGCGATGAATGAGCGTTTCGAAGCACGTGTGTCCGCCGGTCATAGAAAATTCTTTCCTATAGCGTTCAACCGCCTGATCGTCAGGGATAACGGAAGGGCACAGGAGTCTTGGGAGGCTGATGATCATTATCTTTACATCAACCGTGACTGTCTGGTGCATGGTCCGATAGATCCTTCTGTAGGCGTCCTCAAGTTTGAAGATATGGCTGGAAATCCTCGTGCCCTGATCATGAATTTTGCCGCTCATCCAGATGTGGTATGGAACAATTTCGAGGTGTCCGCCGATTATGTGGGTTATGCAACCAGGTATACGGAAGAGGCCTATGACGGTAAGGTCAACTGCCTGTTCATCCAGGGAGGAGCAGGTAATCAGGCTCCGCTCTACAAGGACGGCGGACGCCAGAGTCCTGATGACCCACGTCCGGCGAATTACGCTCTCATCGACCGAATGGGAAAATTGCTCTCGATTGAAACTGTGAAACTCGCCAATAGTCTGTATCCGGATGTCAGAGAAGAAGGCAGTATACTGGTAAAGGCTGATTCACTTCACTGCACCGGGCGATATGACAAGACCCTCCGCAACAACATCCATTTCTCTACCATAGTCCTGAACAAACGTATAGCCATTGCAACCTGTCCTGGCGAACCTTTCATCGAGTTCCAGCTGGACTGGAAGAAGAGGATGGAAGGGGAGGCCGTGCCTTTCATGTTCGGATATACCTGGAACGGAGGCAGATGGCCAAACTATCTTCCGGATATAAGATCTGCATGTCTAGGCGGCTTCGGTGCAGACAACGGTATGCCTGATATCATCGAAATCGGTGCTCCGGAGAAGATCTTTGACAAGATTCTGGAAAATTACTATCGTCTTACTCTCCCGCTAATGATATTATAGAGCGGATCCTTATAATTTATTCATATACATTCTCATAACGAACCTTCTCAATTTCTCCGGTGCCATGGCAATATCTGCACTGCACATGAGAATGTCCGATATCACTAGAATAGTACCTCCCGCATTCAGAACACCACACATTAGTAGATGGAAATCCAAATGTGGGAGGATATGTATTATGGATTGTGTTACCCTTGCCTCCGCAATTATGGCATTTCTCTTTATTTCGAATCTCTTTTGTATTAAGAGTCTTTCCATTGTCTGGAATGCCCATGCCGCTACTTTGCTGTGGAGGAATGTATGTCGAGACAGATGGTTGCACATA
>JAFVHZ010000123.1 GCA_017474265.1 Bacteroidales bacterium
ATACTGTAGTCGCTACCAAGTCCCTTTATCTCAAGAGTGAGTACAACAGGCACCACATAATGGTGGGACCTGATGTGTGGATGGACACCGACAGCAATCCTGATTTCCTTGAGGATCCTGCTCTGTACAGGACCTGGAGACTGCAGGCTGCTTCGGAAGGACTGAGGGTCCGTGTAGGAAGGTGGAACGTGCCGGGCAGGCCGACAGCCATCCTCGTGGATTTCAAGCAGTTCCTTACCCGTCAGAATGAGATCCTCACCGAGTTCTGGAAGAATTTCCAGGTGGATTCTCTGACAGGCAACTGGGACTATCGCGAATCTGCCCTCTTCGGCTATGCTGCCGGAAGGGTCATAGAAAGTTTCTACAGATTCAACCTAGATTCATCAGATAAGGTCGTGGCTCAGTTCCACGAATGGATGACCGGTACAGGACTTCTTTATCTCAAGTCTGTGAATGTGCCGATCGCTACTGTCTTCACTACACATGCAACTGTGATAGGAAGATGCATCGCAGGTAATCACCTGCCTCTTTATGACGGACTTATGGACTACAATGCCGATGAAAAGGCAAGACAGTTCAATGTGGTGGCCCGCCACTCTCTCGAGAAGAAGGCTGCCCAGTACAGTGACATCTTCACTACGGTGAGCGACATTACCGCTCAGGAATGCCGTCAGTTCCTCGGAAGACCTGTGGATGTGGTTACTCCTAACGGTTTCGAGCCTAGTTTCACTCCTGCTACAGACGAGGATTATGAGGCTCAACGCGAGGCTGCAAGAGCGCGTCTCGTTGAAGTTGCCTCTGCCATGTGCGGAGAGAATGTGCCTGAAAATGCCGTCCTTGTGGGTATCGGAGGCCGTTATGAATGGAAGAACAAGGGTATCGACGTGTTTATCGACGCCCTCGACAAACTCAACCGTACCGAATACAAGGGAAAGCCTGTACATGCGTTCATCATGATCCCGTCGGGACATAACGGACCGGATAAGCAACTTCTGGCGAAGATGGCGGGCAACGGATCTTCATATGTGACCAGGACATCACATTACCTGATGAATCCTGAGTACGATGCCATCACAGGACGTCTGAATCAGTTGGGACTGAACAACTCCATCGGTGATAAGGTGAAGGTATATTTCGTACCTTCATATCTCAACGGCAACGACGGAGTCTTCAACATGAGTTATTATGAACTCCTGTCAGGTCTTGACCTCACCCTCTTCCCGTCTTATTACGAGCCTTGGGGCTACACCCCTCTGGAGAGTCTTGCGTTCAGGATTCCTACCCTCACCACCACTCTTGCCGGCTTCGGTCTGTGGGTGCGTACATATTACGGAAAGAAGCATCCGGGCATCACCGTACTTGACCGCAGCGACGCCAACTATTTCGAGGTGGTCGACGGCGTTGCCGAGCGCATGATGGAAATCGGATCGCTCCGCAAGGACACAAGAAGAAAGTACATGCAGAATGCGAAGGAGGTATCTGAGATCGCACTCTGGGAAAACAATATAGTATACTATAAGGAAGCATACTCAAAAGCATTAGAGAAATTAATAAAGGTCATGGGTTCCTTCCCATCGGCCAGGAATGATAAATCTATGGAATACAGAAAATTTGAAGTTAATCAGCCTACATGGAACAGCGTGATCGTTTCACGTCATCTTCCAGAAAGTCTTAAAGACCTTGAAATACTCTCCAAGAACCTTTGGTGGTGCTGGAACGAATCTGCAAAGAACCTCTTTGCATCAGTGGATCCTGAAGCATGGGAAGCATCCGGACAGAATCCTATCGCGATGCTCGACAAGGTGAGCCTCAAGAGATATCAGAAACTCGAGAAGGACGCAAAGTTCCTCGCTGACCTCAAGACAGTTACCGACGAGTTCAACGCATACATGGCTCTCAAGGCAGAGCGTACCACTCCTTCTGTCGCTTACTTCTGCATGGAGTACGGTCTCGATACATCTCTCAAGATCTACTCAGGTGGTCTCGGTATCCTCGCCGGTGACTACATCAAGGAGACATCAGACATGAACACCAACCTCGTGGCAGTAGGTCTTCTCTACCGTTTCGGCTACTTCAACCAGAAACTCACCGCGCACGGCGAGCAGGTGGCAGAGGACGTCGCACAGGACTTCATGAAGATTCCTGCATCTCCTGTACGTGACGAGAACGGCAACTGGATGACCATCAGCGTGGCCTTCCCTGGACGTAACCTCAATGCACGTCTCTGGAGAGTGGATGTGGGTCGTACAGAACTCTATCTCCTTGACACAGACATCCCTGAGAACCTTCCTGAGGACAGGTCCATCACATACAACCTCTATGGCGGCGACTGGGAGAACCGTCTCAAGCAGGAACTCCTTCTCGGTGTCGGCGGTATCCGCGCCCTCCGCAAACTCGGCTTCGCGCCTCAGGTATACCACTGCAACGAGGGTCACGCTGCGTTCATCGGACTTGAGCGTCTCCGTGAACTCATCTCTGAGCAGAACCTCGAGTTCCAGGAGGCTCTCGAAGTGGTAAGGGCATCATCACTCTTCACGACTCATACACCAGTACCTGCAGGACACGACGCATTCGACGAAGGTCTTCTCCGCAAGTACATCGGCCACTATCCTCAGCGTCTCAAGATCGACTGGGAGACAATGATGGGCCTCGGAAAGAACAACGGTGCAGACGTGAACGAGAAGTTCTCAATGTCCATCCTCGCTGCAAACATCTCTCAGGAGGTGAACGGAGTGTCATGGCTCCACGGTGAGGTGAGCCGCGACATCCTCGGACACATGTGGCCTGCATACCTTCCTGAAGAACTCCACGTAAGTTACGTGACCAACGGTGTACACTATCCTACATGGACAGCACCTGAGTGGAAGGCAGTACATGCAAAGGTATTCGGCGAGGAGTTCAAGACTCACCACTATGACAAGTCTTGCTTCGACGGTATATATAAGGTATCTGACGAGGAAGTATGGAACATCCGCACTTC
>JAFVHZ010000124.1 GCA_017474265.1 Bacteroidales bacterium
CCGTATGCGGGTGCGCATTCGTTTCTGTTACCTCGCCGTGCGTTGCCCATCTTGTGTGGCCGATACCGCACGTGCCTTTAAGCTGTGCTTTTTCAAGGGCAGCCATAAGATTTTCAAGCTTGCCCGTTTTTTTAACAATTTCTGTCTTGCCGCCGCACAAAACGGCAACGCCTGAGGAGTCATAACCTCTGTATTCAAGCGCAAACAAACCGCCTGTTACAACGGGGAGCGCTTCATTTTTACCTGTATATCCAACAATTCCGCACATATTTGCTTACCCTTTCGACTTTTTATTATTTAAAAGTGATTTGTTATGCGAGCTGATCTTTGATAACGGAGGCTATCATATTTGCAACCTCTGCTATCGTTACCTCGTCCTCGCCCTCTGCCATTACACGGATAAGGGGCTCTGTACCCGAGGGACGTACAACAACTCTGCCCGTTTTGCCGAGCTTATGCTGTTTCATCCGGCTGCACAGCCGTCCTCAAACCATCGCCATATGTTCCGACAGTATCGAAAGTGATCGAGGAAATGATTTCCGAGACTTTTGATGAGAAATACATCGCTGTGGTTCAGGGAAACCGTACTGTGAATACCGCTCTTCTGGAGCAGAGATGGGACCTCATCTTCTTCACAGGAAGCCCGGCACTTGCAAGGACAGTCATGGCCGCTGCCGCCAGGAACCTTACCCCAGTAATACTCGAACTCGGGGGCAAGAGTCCATGCATCATCGACAGGACTGCTGACATCAAGGTGGCTGCAAAAAGGATCGCATGGGGCAAGACACTCAACAGCGGACAGACCTGCATAGCACCTGATTACATCCTGATACACAAGGATATAAAAGATGAATTCGTAAGAGCGTTCGCTCACGAAGTCAAGTCTCTGCACGGAGAGGACATACAGAAAGACAGGCATTATGTCCGAATGGTGAACGACAAGGCATTCGCTCGCGTCACCGGATATTTCAAGGACGGAAACATCATATACGGAGGGCGCACTGACGCTGCAGAACGCTTCATAGAGCCTACTCTGATCGAGAACGTAGCCCTAGACTCCCCTCTTATGACCGAAGAAATCTTCGGCCCTGTCTTCCCAGTGATCACCATCGACGGAAATTTCAAGGAGAATGTCATCGAGTTCGTCACCAGCCGCGAAAAGCCATTGGCCTTCTACTACTTCGGAAAGGAATCCGACGGGTGGGACATCATCCGCAGGACATCTTCTGGAGGCGGATGCATCAACGACGTCATCATGCATATTGCAAACGAGAATGTACCGTTCGGAGGCGTCGGCAATTCCGGAATGGGCAGATATCACGACAAGGACAGTTTCGAGGCATTCACACATACCAGGTCCATCATATCTACCGGCACGTGGATAGACCTGCCGTTCAGATACATGCCATACAAGATGTTCGGACTTGTCAAAAAGATACTTTAATACTGATAATTATAAGGAGGGCCACAGAAATTTTGTATTTTTGTGGCCCTTATTCATATCTGACAATGGACACCAAAGGCAAAAAGATAATATTAGGAAGCAACTCGCCCCGAAGGAAGGAACTCCTTTCAGGACTCGACATCGAGTTTGTAGTAGACACCGGCAATACGTTTGAAGAGAAGTACGACAGCAAGACTCCGCATGAAAGGATACCGGAAGTTCTCTCGGAAGGAAAGTCATACGGATTTCACAGGGATCTGGAAGAAGACGAGATCCTCATCACTTCAGACACGCTTGTACTCTGCGGAGACAGAGTCATGGGCAAGCCGCACTCCCGAGAAGAAGCCATTGATATGCTCCGTCATCTTTCCGGTCGCGGGCACAAGGTGATCACTGCTGTAACTTTGCGTGACAATCAGCACTGCACAACCTCAAGCGACACTGCAATTGTACATTTCAAGAAATTGTCTGACAAAGAAATAGAATATTACGTAGACAACTATAAGCCATACGACAAAGCAGGTGCTTATGGCATCCAGGAATGGATCGGCTACATCGGCATCGGCAAGATCGAAGGATCATATTTCACAATCATGGGCCTGCCTGTCCATCTCGTATATGACGAACTTCTTAAATTCATCGGATAATGAAACTGGACTTCCACAGCCATATTCTGCCGGGCATTGATGACGGGGCAACAGATATCAATAATGCCGTACAACTAGCCACGGCAATGAAGGAATGGGGATTTGATCGCGTCACCTGTACTCCTCACATCACCAACAAGTTCCGCAACACACCGGAAACAATCCGACCCGCATTCGAACAACTTCAGGAAGCCCTCTACTTACAGGGAATAGACCTCGACCTGAGAATGTCCGCCGAATACAGGATTGTCCCTCAGACATGGCCTGAAGTCCTCGAAAAAGGATGGATAATGCCGATAGAAGACCGCTTCGTCCTGATGGAACTCCCTATCTTCGACCCCACTGACATAGGAGACCTCAAGCCTCTGGAAGAATTCAAGAAAGTCGTATCCATGGGACTCATACCTCTCCTGCCCCATCCTGAGCGCTATTTCTATCTGTCCCGTCGTGAACTCATGGAGTTTCTGGAAGCGGGAGTCAGGATCCAGAGCAACTACGGATCTCTTGCCGGACTGTATGGAGACACCGCCGGACAGAATGCAAGATGCCTGGCCGACGAAGGCCTTGTTTCATACTGGGGTACAGACATGCATAACCTGCACTATGTCAAAGTCATAGGAGACTGGTTCGCAGAAGGAAACCTGATACCGGATTATAACGCAATATAGAAACTTAATGACCATGAATATAGCAGTACACACCCTGACATCGCCGCTCCATGACGCTGCTGCGGTAGACGCCGTTTCAAAAGGTTTCATCTCGGAAATAGAAAAGGAACTCGGATTCGGACTCGATTTCAAAGGAGAAGACTTCACCGGATACGGATCGCATGACCTGGACCTCATATATGTACGCACAGGTGGTACCGAGGGCCTGTTCAAGGAAGTGTTCCCTGCTATCAGCGGCCGCATTGTCCTCCTTACATCAGGAAAAAGCAATTCCCTCGCGGCATCGATGGAAATCCTGTCCTACCTCAATCAGAACGGGAGGTCAGGAGAGATCATTCATGGAAGTCATCAGTACATAGCAGACCGCATCAAGGTCCTTGCACAGGTGGAGGCAGCACGGAAAAGTCTGAACGGTTCACGTCTGGGAGTCATTGGAAAGCCTTCTGACTGGCTTATTTCGAGTGATACGGATGCATGGGCGGCAAAGGACGCTCTTGGCATTGAACTGGTGGATATTCCGATGGAAGAACTTGTCAAGGAAATCGCCACCGGAGGCTTCGCTCAGGATCATGAAAGAGCCGAAGAAATCAGAAAGGAACTGGAAGAAAATGCCACTGACGCCATCAGAAAGTATATTTCCGGCGCTTTCGACATATATTATGCGATCAAGAGGATCATCGACAGACATTCTCTTTCAGGAATCACCCTGAGATGCTTCGATCTCCTGAGCGCAATAGGCAACACAGGCTGTCTTGCACTCGCTCTTCTCAACGAAGAAGGCATACCTGCAGGTTGCGAAGGAGATGTTCCTGCACTTATCACAATGACTGTCGGCAAGGCCCTTACAGGTTGCTGCGGTTTCCAGGCAAACCCTTCACGCATCGACCCTCAGACCGGGGAAATCCTTCTCGCCCACTGCACAGTCCCGTTCGATATGGTCCGCCATCACTCTTTCAACACCCATTTCGAATCAGGAATCGGCATCGCGATCCACGGAGAACTGCCAGAAGGCCAGGCTACGATATTCAAACTCTCAGGAGACCTGTCAAGGTCCTACATCTGTGATGCTCAAATACTTGAAAACAGATACGAAAACAACCTGTGCAGGACTCAGATAGTCATGAAAGTCAACGACACCGACTACTTCTTCAGAAATCCTATAGGAAACCACCACATAGTCTTCTGCGGCAACCACACCGCCATCTTCAAGGCTTTCTGCTCATCATTAAAAAAATGAGACTTCGCCGCTCACGCGGGGACGCCTCATACTAACCACATAATTAATAACACTAAAACTAATAACCAATAAGTTGTGAGAGTTTCAGAACCACTCTCCGATCAACTCGATGCAAAGGTACTGCTTTTTTCGGTATCTGCAATAACCGTTCCAGACAAGTCCGACGAATGGTAAAAATACACAAACGAACGAAAATGCACAAAAACTACAATTCATCAGATCAAGAGGCAAATAATTAGCGAATCTTAAATTTTAAAAGGCAAAAATTTAAGATTCGCTAATTTAACCAGCACCAAACTTTAAAAATATAATTTCAACATAATACCGACGAACGATATTTCATCAGAAAATAGACTCTTCAGTATATGTTGTAAGGAGTTCCAGAGCCTTCATTCCCATTACTGAATTACCCTTGGAATTGAGTCTCGGACTCCACACAGCAACGGAGTATTTCATAGGGTATATGGCAACGATACCGCCACCTACGCCACTCTTTCCAGGCAGTCCGACAAGATAGGAGAACTCGCCTGCCTCATCATAGAACCCGCAGGTCTGCATCACGGCATTCAGACGCTTGACCTGAGACGAAGTAAGAGCATATCCCGCATAATTGAAATCCTTATGGCAAGTGAAAGCCCTGAAGGCAAGCGCAAGTTCGCGGCAACTCATCTCCACAGAGCGCATCTTGAAATAGAACATCAGTACATCCTCGATATCATTCTCTATGGTTCCGTGATACTTCAGAAGATTGGCTATAGCGGCATTCAGATAGCCCTTTTCACGCTCAGACACAGCGACTTCCATGTTGTAATCCACGGTATCGTCCTTACAGAGGGTGCGGACGAAATTCAGGAATTCAGCCTCAGGATCATCCAGTTCGCTCATAAGGATGTCTGCAACGACAATCGCTCCTGCATTGATGAACGGATTGCGGGGAATCCCCTTCTCTATTTCAAGTTGAACTAAAGAATTGAATGCCGTTCCCGACGGCTCCTTGCCCACTTTCTTCCATATCTGCTCCCCTTTGAGGGACAGCCCCATTGCAATGGCAAACACCTTGGAGATACTCTGAATGGAGAATCTGGTGTCAGCCTGCCTGAATGCATAGGTATCTCCGTCCACTGTACGAAGGCATATTCCGAACTGGTCCGGATCCACTTTGGCAAGTGCGGGAATATAATCGGCCTGTTTTCCGACCTTGGCATAAGGAAGAATCTCCTGATAGATGTCTTCCAGAATCTTCTGATAGTCCATAAATGATGTGTTACCACACAAATTTAATCAGAAAAACCGAATCCGTGACATTAATCTTAAAATTCTGCCGTTATTCCGACGGAAGGAACAATGGTACCGCTTGTCAATTCCAGCATCTCAAGTTCATATTTCTGCTCGGACAAAGGCAAAGACTCGTCCAGGACCACTCCCGTACTGAGATATGCATCAGGCTGTGCTATCTTGCTGAAAGTCACGTTCTGAAGGTCCACATATACGCCCAGAGCCCATTTCTTGAAATAGAAGTTCTTGTCTACGCGGAGATCGAGTTGGAAATAAGGATCAAGGCGCATTCCGTTGTAACGTGTATAGTCATATACAGGCCTTCCTGCAGCATCCCACACCGTCTTGAGCGACGAAGCCTCCTCATCATATGGAGTATAAGGCGCCCCACCGATAACGCTGGCCTTGGCTCCTATGCTCCAGTACCTTGGAAGGTCGTAGACGGCACTCACATTGACTATGAACCTATTGTCCCATGCTGAAGGAATATACTTTTCCGATGGACTGCTCCTGTATTCGCTTTTATATAATGTAGCCGCACCCACAAGGCTTATCTTATCAGGTATCAGCCATTTGACCAGAAGTTCCATGCCATAGGAACGGCCCTGCGCAGAAGAAACCAGAGGCTCTTCACCGATCGCTCCATAATCCGCACCGATGCAGGTCAGAGGAACATTTGTCGCAAGCGACAGAGGGATATCCATGAACCTCTTGTAGAACCCTTCCAGACCGATGAAAAGCCTGTCCATAAGTTTCCAGTCGGCTCCGACAGCGGCAGAAAAGACCCTCATGTACTCAAGTTCCTTGTTGACCAGAATCCCTTCAGCATCTTTGAAACTCAATGCAGTCATCGGAGGGAGTTGATGATACAGTCCTGCACTTGCGTTGAAGGACCATGCCTTCCATGGCATATATGATATCGCAGCACGTGGAGAGAACTGTTTCCAGAACTGTGCGGTAGACTTGGAAAACGAAGAACCGTCAGTACGCAGACCTGCAAACACATTCAGTTTGCCGCTCGGAGCCTTATAGTCTGCAGAGCCATACATCCCCCAGGTCATAAAGCCGACATTGGTGTAATAATCCATAGGATTTCCATCATTCATCATGCGGAAGACATCGCTGTCATAATGACGCCAACTCATATCAGCACCTGACCTGATGGTCCATGAAGATATATATGAACGGTTTTCAAACCTCGCCTGTGCCTTTCCTTCCAGACCACTGCTTTTCAGTATCAGGTTCAACGGATCGGAATCGTCGTTCTGCAGATACTTGTTGCTACGGTTATTCAGGTAATTATAACTTAAGGTAACGGTCTGTATATGCTTGTCTGAAAAATGTTTATAAGTCGCGCCTACAGTAAAGGTCTCCTGTTTCAGAAGCGGAAGATAACTCAGAAGATATTCGTCTCCCTTGTCATCAGGATTCTCATTGAGACGCAGGTTGTCGAAGCCTGCCAGACCGATGAATGTAATCTCATTCCGGGTATTGAACTTAGTCTTGATCTTGACCTGACCGTCAATATAGTTCGGCAGCATCGGTAAGCCAAGAAGTCTGAAAAGAAGTTGCAGATAGGACTGACGCACCGACGCTATATAGGTGGTATTCTTTCCGATATGTCCGCTCGCACTGACTCCCGCTTCCGATGCTCCGATGACGGCCTTGAATGCCTGCTTGTCCTTGTTTCCTTCCCTCAGACTTATATCCATCACGGAACTCAACGCTCCTCCCCTGTTTGCCGGAAAGGAACCCGTGTAGAAACTGATTTCGCGGATCAGGTCAGAGTTCAATATACTTACAGGTCCTCCGGACGCCCCTTGGGTAGCGAAATGATTGATGTTAGGGATCTCTACTCCGTCGATGAAAAAGACGTTTTCGGTAGGGCCTCCACCTCTGACAATCAGATCGTTGCGATACCCTATCGGAGAATAGGACACTCCGGGATAAGACCTTACGATGCGCGCTATGTCCTTGTTGGAGCCAGGGATCTTTTCTATATCCCCGAGACTTATCACCCTGACGCTCACGGGACTTTCGACGCTCCGAAGGAATGGAGAAGGACGCACGGATGATGCCGCTATTTCTGTAGGATCCTGATCCATCTCGATCTCTATGAACGGAGTATAAGGTGTGATCCTGTACTCCGGAGTCACGACGGTACGGTAACCGAGTTGGATGGCTGAAAACTGACTGATACCCGGTCTGACACCATCAAGGACAAAGACTCCGGTAGAATCCGCCACATTACCGGAACCTTCCACTCCGACGATTATTACTGCAGCATAAGGAATCCCCTCGCGGGTAAGACGGTCAATGACGCGCCCTCTTACAGAATAACTCTGAGATTGTGCCGCTCCATCAATCATTGACAAAACGACGAGGGCCGAAGAAACGGCCCATGAAAAGACTATTCGTTTCATAACGTACACTACTAACTGATTTTCCGGAATACACGAATCGTGCTAAAAAGAAAGAGGTGCTTGCCCATATGGGTTAATTATTATAAATTTGTAGATTAAACGTTCTTTACAGATGAAAGCATTGTTCCTGCTGCTCCCACTCATATATATCGGAGGCAACATATACCTTTTCAGGCACTCGCTGACTGCGATTTCGCCCCTCCCCTTATGGGCGAAATGCATATTTTCCGTAATATTCTGGATAGCAGCGTTTTCGCTCTTCCTGTCCATAGGACTCAGAGACACAATGACGCCAGACTGGATCTCAAGGACCATGTACAGGACCGGTTCGGTATGGATGGCTTTCCTTCTATATATGGTACTGTCACTCATCGTTTTGGATCTGATACGTCTTTTCATTCCTGCTATGGGAGAACCTTTCCCGTATGCTCTGGCATTCGTGACAATTCTTCTGATCTGCGGCAATATCAACTATCATAGGCCGAAGACCGAACATATCGACATCACTCTTGACAAACGCTCCGGAAAAGACGACATAAGGATAGTCGCTGTAAGTGATGTCCACCTCGGACATGGCACCGGTCTCAGGGCGCTTCGGAAATATGTCGACATGATAAATGCCCAGTCACCAGACCTGGTGGTAATAGCGGGTGACCTTATAGACAATAGCGTCAAACCGCTTCTCAACAGGCCTTTCGACAAGGAACTGGCAAGAATTGCTGCACCGGTCTACATGGTACCTGGCAATCATGAATACATCAGCGGAATCGCCAGATGCAGCGAATACCTGACCCGAACCGGCATCAATCTACTGAGGGATAGCGTAATAAGTCTCCCGGAAGGAATTCAGATAATAGGCCGTGACGACAGGTCCAATCCCGACAGGCTGTCACTGGAGACTCTCATGAGCCGTATTGACAAAGAGAAACCTGTGATCGTGCTTGACCATCAGCCTTACGGCCTCGCCTTGGCAGACTCACTTAAGGTAGACCTTCAGATAAGCGGTCACACACATGCCGGACAGATGTGGCCTCTGACCCACATTGTAGAGGGCATGTATGAGCAGGGACACGGATACCGCAAATGGGATCACTCCCATATCTGGGTTTCTAGCGGTCTGTCCCTCTGGGGACCTCCGTTCCGCATCGGCTCCCGCAGCGATATGGCGGTCATCACCATCAGTACAAAACAATAAACAAATACAGATATGAGCAACATAGCATTAAAACAAGTTCATTTCAAAGGAATCACCATGCAGATTCCGGAAGTATGGGAATATGAGACAGAAGAATACACAGAAGAAGACGGCACAAAGTCTTACAGCCTCAGCATAAATGCCACCGGAAAGGATGTCAGGAGCATAGACATCAGTTGGGGCGTCATACCTGAAGGATCTGACTCATATACAGAGGCATGCGCCACATATGAAGAGGTGATAGGAGAAGAGGATCTTGATGTGAATGAAGAGCCGATCGTATGTTTCGAATTCAAGAAACGTGAAGCCCACGGATTCAGTGTCGTGACTGACGACGGGCTGCCATGCTTCTTCTTCTGCGTAAGCATGCCATCCGACAGCAGCAATAATCTCCTTACTGTACTTGCGTGTGCTGCGAACAACGAGGAACTTCAGAGTCTCATCGACTATACAGAGGAATATCTTTCCGTTGAATAACCACCATAATAAACTGATAACCAAACGATTTTGCTATGAAAAGATTCAGTACTTTCATCCTGTTACTCTTCATCCTCATCAATGCCGATGCACAGGAGCAGCCTTTAAGGCTGGCCATCGCCGGTGTTACCCACAGCCATCTTGCAGAAGTTGCATCAAGACTGGATAGAGGAGACTTCACTATCGTAGGAGTATATGAGGCAGACGACTCGTATCGCAGCAACAATGTTCTGGCAGGACGCCTTGACAAGAGCATATTCTATTCTGGTCTTGATCAGATGCTGGACGAAGTCAAGCCTGAAGTTGTAGCAGCATACGGATCCATATATGACCATCTTGGGATAGTGAAGGCCTGTGCACCACGTGGTATACATGTGATGGTAGAGAAACCTCTCGCCACGACCTATAAGGACGCACTGGAGATCGAACGTCTTGCAGAGAAATATGGGATAAAAGTGCTGACCAATTACGAAACGACATGGTACAGAACCAACTGGCATGCCTACCACATGGTCAAGGAAGGACAGTTGGGAGATGTGGTCAGAATGAATGTATATGACGGACACCAGGGACCTAAAGAGATCGGATGCAGCGACATGTTCCTTGAATGGCTTACAGACCCGGTTCTCAACGGTGGAGGTGCTGTAATCGACTTCGGTTGTTATGGAGCAAACATTGCCACATGGTTCCTTGCCGGTCAGGAACCGATAAGCGTATATGCCGTCCTGAAGCAGCACAAACCTGAAGTCTATCCTAATGTAGATGACGATGCCAGCATCATTGTCGAGTATCCGGGTGCAACAGTCCAGATAATGGCTTCATGGTGCTGGCCTATGAACAGAAAAGACATGTACGTCTATGGTCTTGACGGATACATTTACCAGAAGAACGCCAATGAAATGGAGACAAGGGTCGGCAACATACATAATCCACTTTTCGTCGCACCGGCTCTTGATGCTCCGTACGACGACACCTTCCGGTTCCTCAAGGCCGTTGTAAGGAATCAGATAACACTGATGCCTTACGACCCTAACTCCCTGGAAAACAACGTTATGGTTGTAAGAATCCTTGAGGCTGCCCGTAAGAGTGCACTCAAGGGGAAGGCAATAAAATTTTAATAAGAAATGTCAGAAAAAGAAAAGATGCTGTCAGGCCAGGTCTATTCAGCAACAGACCCGGAACTGCTGAATGAACTGAACGAGGTAAAGGGAGTCATCCATAGGTATAACTCCCTCTCCCCTTCTGATACGGATGCCCGATTTATGATACTGAAAAGTCTTCTCGGATACACTGCAGACGATGAATTCATCATAAACCAGCCTTTCTACTGTGATTATGGAAAACAGATAAGAATCGGCAGGAGGTTCTTCGCCAACTTCAACCTGACCATCCTTGACGAGGCTCTGGTCACAATAGGTGACGACTGCTTCATAGGGCCAAATGTAAGTATATATACAGCCTGCCATAGCACAGATCCGGTTGAACGTAATACCAGAAACGAATGGGCCAGGCCGGTAAGCATCGGCCATAATGTATGGATCGGCGGTAGTGTCACAATACTTCCGGGGGTAACTATCGGCAATAATGTCACAATCGGTGCAGGCTCTGTCGTCACCAAGGACATACCGGACAATGTCGTCGCGGTCGGAAATCCCTGCAGGGTAATAAAGCAACTTGACATCTGAGACGCCCAACATAGGTTTATTTTTAAGGAATTGGTAATTTTGCAGCAAATAACAAGCAGATATGAAAGAACTTAAATGTCCCAACTGCGGAAACATGTTCACCGTTGATGAAGCGGACTACGCTTCGATTGTAAGTCAGGTCAGGAACGCGGAGTTCGAGGAGGAACTTAACCGCAGACTTGGCGAAATGATGGGGAGGCAGGATGCCGAACAGAAGGTGAAGGACGCCGTTGCAAGGGAAGCATTCAACAAAAGACTGAGCGACAAGGAAAAGGCGATCCTGGAGAAGGAGCAGGAAATCAGCCGTCTCAAGGCCACACTTAAAGGCATGGAGGAAAAGTCCCGACTCGAAAAGGAGAATGCCGTCATGCAGACCAGAAACGAGATGAGCGCGACCCTGAACAGAAAGAATGAGGAATTGAATGCCCTGCGTAGTTCCAAGGATATGGAAATCGCCGAACTGAAGAACAGAAGTTCTCTTGCAAGAAGCGAGGCAGAACTGCAGAAGACAGCCATCAGAGACGAGTATGAGGCAAAACTCAAACTCGCACAGGAGCAGGTTGACTACTACAAGGACATGAAACTGAAGATGTCGACCAAGATGGTCGGAGAGACCCTTGAGGCCCACTGCAGCAACATCTTCAACGGTCAGATGCGCCCGATGTTCCCGTCAGCATATTTCGAAAAGGACAACGACGCTTCCGGCGGAAGCAAGGGAGACTTCATATTCCGCGATTATGACGGGAACACCGAATACATATCGATCATGTTCGAAATGAAGAACGAACTGGACGAGACTGCCACCAAACATAAGAACGAGGACTTCTTCAAGAAACTCGATGCCGACAGAAATGCCAAAGGCTGCGAATATGCCGTTCTCGTATCTCTTCTGGAACCCGAGAATGAACTGTACAACAACGGCATCGTGGATGTTTCCTACAGATACCAGAAGATGTATGTCATCCGACCTCAGTTCTTCATGCCTATCATCACATTGCTAGCCAATGCAGCAAAGAAGTCCATCGAATACAAGAGGGAACTTGCCATCGCCAGAAGCCAGTCCATCGACATAACCGACTTCGAGAACAGACTCCTGGACTTCAAGGACAAGTTCGGAAGGAACTACCGTCTTGCTAGTGAGAAGTTCCAGACAGCGATAGATCAGATCGACAAGTCGATTGCAGCGCTCCAGAAGACCAAAGAGGCCCTCCTAGGCTCAGAAAACAACCTCCGTCTGGCCAACGACAAGGCTGAAGACCTGACCATCAGGAAACTCACCTACAAGAACCCTACGATGAAAGCCATGTTCGACCAGGCAAGGCAGGATAATCCAACAGAACAACTTTAAAAACTGACAGGTATATGAAAAAGACGATCATCTTTATGTGCATCACTGCCCTTCTGGCTGCATGCGCCCCGACCCCATCTCAAAATGCATGGATCAAGGTAGAAGGCAACAAATTCATCGACCCGCAAGGTAATGAGATCATATTCAGAGGACTATGCTTCTCCGACCCTGTCAAACTGGTCGGAGACGGACAGTGGAATGAAAGATATTTTGCAGAGGCTGCCGACTGGGGAGCCAATATAGTAAGGTTCGCCGTACACCCTACCAACCTGAACAGAATGGGCTGGGAATCGACGTTCGAGGCTATGGATCAGGGAATCGAGTGGGCCAAGAAGCATGGACTGTATGTGATCATGGACTGGCATTCCATCGGCAACCTGAAAGACGCCAAATTCACGAATCCGATGTACGATACAGACATGGAAGAGACCTTCAGATTCTGGAAAACTGTTGCAAACAGATACAAGGACGAACCTGCCGTCGCCTTGTACGAACTGTTCAATGAGCCGACAGTAACGGGCGAAGACACCGGAGAGTGCACATGGGAAGAATGGAAAGGCATCCAGGAGCAGATCATTGACACCATCCGTGTATACAACCCTAATGCTGTATGTCTTTGTGCAGGCTTCAACTGGGCATACGACCTTACACCTGTAGCGACTGCTCCTGTAGACAGACCTAACGTCGCATATGTCTCGCATCCTTATCCGATGAAGCGGAACCAGCCATGGGAAGAGCAGTGGGAGACGGACTTCGGATATGTCGCCGACACCTACCCTGTGATATGTACTGAAATCGGATTCTGCCTCGAAAACGAACTCGGAGCGCACATCCCGGTCATCTCCACCGACGTATACGGCCACCACATCACAGAATACTTTGAAAAGAAAGGTATCTCATTCACAGTATGGTGTTTCGACAAGGACTGGTCTCCGACACTGATCGAAGACTGGACCTTCACCCCTACCACCCAGGGCCGGTTCTTCAAGAATTACCTGCAGTCAAAGCAACCTTGATGACCCCGTCTCCCTTGTTTTCAAAGAGCCAGTAAGCCTCTGCAATTCTTGAAAGAGGGAATGTATGAGTAATCAATGGTGTGGTATCGATCTTTCCTGCCTCTATCAGTTTCAGGATTTCAGCGCAATCACATCCGTCCACGCCACCTGTCTTGAATGTGAGGTTCTTTCCATACATCTGCGGAAGGGGAAGGACCTGAGGCTTGTCATAAAGAGCGACCACTGTCACTATAGCATTTGGCCTTGCTGACTTCCAAGCAAGGTCAAAGGTATTTTCTGCTCCTGCAACCTCAATGACCACATCCGCACCTCCCCTATTCAGAGCCGTTGCCATGTCCAGACACTCACCGGGTGTAATTACCTGTACTGACGGATAATGATGCGTTACAAACTCCCTTCGCTCAGAAGATGCTTCGCACACGATGATCTTTTCGGGATTATTGAGCATCACGCACTGAAGGGTACATAGTCCTGTCGGTCCCGCACCGATGATCAGGACCGTATCATCTTCCTTTATTTCAGAGATTCTTGCAGCCCAGAATCCTGTCGCCAGTACATCTCCTACCAGTAGAGCCTGTTCGTCCGACACATTGTCCGGTATCTTATTTAGGCCCCTATCGGCATATGGAACGCGGACATATTCCGCCTGTCCCCCATCAATGCGACATCCGAGTGCCCATCCCCCGTTTGTATCCGTGCAGTTATTGACATATCCCCTCTTGCAGAAGAAACACTCTCCGCAGAATGTCTCGACATTGACGGCCACCCTGTCTCCAGGGGAAACCGTATTCACTTCCGTGCCTACCTGCTCCACTATTCCCACCATTTCATGTCCCACAGTGATTCCCGGAACAGCACGAGAAACACTGCCATGCTTGATATGAAGGTCACTGCTGTAGATGCTTGAGAGAGTAACCTTCACTATAGCATCCTTCTGATCCAGTATCTCAGGCTTCGGCTTTTCCAGCATCTCGAATCTGCCTTTCTCTATGTATGTAAATGCTTTCATCCTTAAAAACCCTCTTCTCTACTGAATTCGATGGCTCTGTTGACATAGTCAAGGAACGGTTTCGCACTCCTGAACACATTCAATATCTCTTCAACATCCGGTTTTGAGTCATCATATGTCCCTGAAAGGCAGAAGTTCTTCAATTTGACATATTCGATATATGGTCCTTCTGCGTCGAATCCCATAGGGGGACGTTTAAGTTTCCTATCCTGATCTAGAGAAAGGGAAGGATGAAGACTTTTGATTATCCTGTCGAAGTCCCCTCCTCCGAGTTCTATATCTTCTCTTATTATTTTCAACACTGCAGGCTCAGTATAATAGTTGCCCACAGCAAGAAAACTCCTGCAAGGGTACTCTTCGGAACTGCCTGTTCCGATATGGAAATAGTAGCCGCTATATCCGGACTTCTTGCCACCTCTTGCGATGAATGCCCCGAAATGTGTCTTATACGGAAGGCCATCCTTAGAAAACCGCATATCCTTATGGATGCGATAAGTGCTTTCCTTGATTCCTATACCTTTGATCGTAGGATCAAAATCGGATACTCCCGCTATAAGTTTCTCTACAATTGCATTGAAGCGGGAACGTGCCTCAAGATATTCATTCTTGTGGCTGTCGAACCAGGGTTTGTTATTATTCACCTCCAACTGACGGAGAAATCTGATTATCGTCTCCATATAATCATGGTTTTACTGTATACTTTCCACTTGCAGCCAAGCCTTTGAGCATGACATGCAAATTTAATGATTTTGCCTTATATACAAAGAAACTGCCTTCTGGACAAAAATCCAGAAGACAGTATTTGTGAGGTGCCTAGCGTACGATGAATGCGAGACGTGCTGAAACATCATGAGACAAATCCCAAAGAGACACTTCACTAATTCATTACACGCCAACACTTTACAGATATTCTCAAATTCCGAGTAATCTCCAAGCATCTCAATCTGTTATCAAAAAGTAGCCCCAATGTAGCCCCGTGTCTCAGAATATAGGATTGCCTATAAAAAGACTAAACCCGAATGTTTGATTGCTCAGGGACATCCGGGGACTATTTAAGAGAATTATCAGAGTAGAGTCATAGGAAAGGATAGCGAA
>JAFVHZ010000125.1 GCA_017474265.1 Bacteroidales bacterium
AAGGCATAGCACCCATCGGATAAAGTTTGCCGAATCCTTCTGAAGAAGGCTCTACGGAGATAGTCAGTTCCTTTATATTGAGAGTAATGGTGTATTGGCCACCTTTCTCGACTTCAAAGCAGGTGTCAGGCTCCCAGTCTTCAGTCTTCTTGTAAAGGGTCCAATAATTCTCGGCAGTCTCGTCGCGATTGTAACTTGGAATCCAGTTACCGTCATTCTGGCAAAGGAACTTGAAACTGTTCTTGGCCTTGATCATACCTGTCCAGGTGTAGACAATTCCATCGTCGGTCTTCATCATTTCAGCCTGCGACGGCTCCCATCCCCAATCCATTGCTCCGATCGGGTAGATGGTTTCATATGATGAATTATCCTTCAGTGCCTTGAACTCGACGACATTGGAGTATGCAGTTTTTCCGGCACCTGCGCTTACCATCACTTTTGCGATGAATTGGGCTCCTACGCCAAGATCTGCCTTCAAGGTGTTGGCCAAATCCCTTATATCAGCGGATGTGAAGGTCTTGGATGTACCCTCAACTTCAAAGTCCGTGCATGAGGCAAAACCTGTATCATCGGCCTTTGTGATCATAAGAATGCTGGTGACCGTACCGGCACCCTCCGGAACATTCCATGTGAATGTAATGGCAGCATCATCGCCGTACTCCACAAACTTCAGATCATTCTGATCGATTGTAAGTTTGGGCTCTGATAAAGACAATTCTCCTTCCGGTTTCTTACAGGAAGTCGTAAACATCATTGTTGCGACAGAAATGGTCGCAGCAAGAATTCTTAAGATGCGTTTCATAAGTAAAAAGTGTTATGTGATTATGTTTGTCAATTGATCATTTCATATATATGGCTTTCAACATTGCCTCGTCAGGAATGCCGTCCTTTATTATTCCGAAGCCATCCTTACTATCCTTATAGCACCATATCGAGCGTGCAATGCCGAATTGGTCAAAGACGGTCTCTATATCCGAATGCCATTGCAGACGGTCTTTTTCAGGAGGTGACGGAAGACAGCCGTATTCTCCACAATAGACCTGCAGGCCGTATTCAGAGGCGATATCCATTACCTCACGGACATGTTTACGGAAGACTGCACGGTCATAGAACTGTCCGACATATCCGATGACGGCATTTTTCGATGCGGCGTCACAATCAGCGTTGTCGAATTCTTCTTTTGATATCGTGACACCAGGATAGTGGACAGGACCGTCAAAATCCTTCTGGCTTGTCCATCGGGCACGGTAATGTGTCAGAAGGAACGGTTCATAATAATGGAAACTTATGATTATGTTCCTGTCATTCTTCGGTATTTCAAGATATTTGGCACCTGTATAACTTTGAGAAGGATTCGTACCTATGACAATCACTCTTTCCGGTTCCAACTCACGTATCGCCTCGTAGCAGTTACGGACCAGGTTGTTCCAGTCTTCCTTCTTCCTTGCCTGAGGCTCGTTCAGCAATTCATATGCAAGCATTGAATTAGGGAAAGAATGCAATTCCCCACTGATCTGACGCCACATCTCATAAAAGGCTTCCTGCTTCTCCACATCAGTAAACAGAGTATTGCTGCCGGATGTGAAATGGTGCGAGCGCAGGATATGCATGTCCACAACGACTTTGAGACCGGCCTTGATGCTATAGTCCACGGTCCACTTCAACAGGTCAAAAGCCTGCGCATCCTTGCTGCCATCCTCCTTGAACATCTGTTCCTCATCTATCGGCAGCCTTATATGGTCAAAGCCATAATCCTTAATTCTTTTTATATCATCTGCGGTGAAATATCTAGCCCTTTTCTCGCCTCTATGAGTGTTTTGAGACAGGAAGTATGCTATATTTACACCGAGCATGAAAG
>JAFVHZ010000126.1 GCA_017474265.1 Bacteroidales bacterium
AACATTAAGAGTGTCGTGCTCTACCAACTGAGCTAGGGAAGCAGTATTTTCCGTGATTCGCATGGGGCTCGAACCCATGACCCCAACATTAAAAGTGTTGTGCTCTACCTGCTGAGCTAGCGAATCAATCCGAGGTCATTCGTGGGTCTCTTACGAGTTCCTTCCGAATTGGGACTGCAAAGGTACATTTTTTTTCTTTAGGTGCAAACTTTTTCGGAGTTTTTTGTCAGTTTTACCTCACATTTTCCAATTCTTTTATTATTCTGGAGGATGCAGACCTCACCCATTCTGCAAAACCGTCGTTACGTTCAAAACTACCGGCAAACTCAATAAGCCTGTCAAGGTCGAACCTGTCGCATGTGACACCTGCTCCGGAACGAACGGCATCAAAGGCATTGATCTCCTGCTCTATGTGTGAAGGCACCATCAGAATCGGCTTGCCCAGGTACATGGCTTCACATACAGACTCGAAACCTGCCGTGCTGGCATATGCAGCGCATCCCCTCATCTGCCGCAGGAACTCCTTGTCATCGATCATATGGAAGGAAAGAGTGTCATCAACCCTATGAACCGTACCATGGTCACGATTATCCCAGAAGAACCTGAGTTGCACATCAGGATTACCGGCATGCCACTCCAATACATCTTCAGAAAATCCTGCATTCAGCATATATCCCAGGATATAGTCTCCCTTTTCAGGTTCGAGAGACAGGACTTCCGGACGCAGGAGCGGTGGAACCACGACAATCTTATGTTTCACATCTTCAGGCATTTCCCTGAACGACAGCGCAAGATGCTTTACCGTTCCGGCAGACGTGAGTTTGGAGAACATGTCAAGGGCATGACTCGCAGGATATTTCTCACGCGGCAGTCCGAAATCCTTGTGCATGAAGAGATACTGATGTCCGATGCATACCATCGGCACGTTTATCTCATAAAAGAAATAAGCCATCCCGGCCATGAGTTCGTAAAAGTTCACTACCACATCTGCTCCGCTGCTGCGTACTGCGTCACGGATAGTATGAACTGAAGGAAAGAACTTATGAAGTTCAAGGCTGTTGAACACCACGGTCTTGAGCATATCCGGCCTTCTGTTTGAAGAGGAAGGCATGAAATTCATGCTCTCGAACTGTACCACAGGAGCAGATACTCCTTTGACAAAGAAATCAGGGAGAGTCCTCTGCGGACTTCTTCCTACCATCATAAGAACCACTTCATGTCCTCTGCCAATGAGAAGACGTTCAAGAGTCATGGCCTGCGTCAGGTGTCCCCTGCCCTCGCCTTGCACTATAAAGAGATATTTCATTTTACAGGATCGCTTTGCATGGGAAACAAATCTTTGTAATAGAGGACGGTCCATTGTCCATCTTCATCCTCGACCAATGCGGAAAGAGTCTCTACCCAATCTCCGGAATTCAGGTAATGGATGCCGTTGATCATACGGTCTTCAGGACGATGGATATGGCCGCAGATAACTCCCTGACAACCTTTCGCACGAGCCATATCGGTGAGCATCTGGTCAAAGTTGGATGTCTTGGAGACTGCCTTCTTCACTTTGTTCTTGATTTCCTGCGAAAAGGAATAATATGGCTTTCCTCTCAGGGCCTGCCAACGGTTGTACAATACGTTTATCTTCAGAAGGATGTTGTAGATGACGTCGCCTAGCCTGGCAAGCCATCCCATATCTGAGGTGATGCTGTCGAACACGTCTCCGTGTGTCACGAAATACTTTCTGCCGCCGCTTTCCAGTTCCATATCCTTCAGTATGTTGATCTGTCCCATCTGCATAGGGATGATCTTGTCCATGAAGTCATCATGATTGCCCCTGAGAAAGTACACTTCGGTACCATGCTTCTCCACCATCTTCAGGACAATTCGGAAAAAACGGGCCTGTTCAACTCCCCAGTACGCATAATCATTGCGTTTCAACTGCCATCCGTCGACGGTGTCGCCATTGAAAATAAGCCTGCTGCAATCAACGGAAGAAAGGAAATTTCCGACCTCCACTACCTTCGAGTACTTTGTACCGAGGTGGATGTCGGAAAGAACCACTGTCCTGTATTTCTTTCGTTCCTTTACCATTTCCATAATAAAAAACCTTTACACCCTGTCCGTAAAGAGGACTGCAACTCCTTCCGGACAACGGAACGGGCCGATTGAGGTGTAAAGGTAACAATATTTTTAGAATGCTATACCTAGTTTGAATCCCAGATTGTTGATCCCTTTGATGTCATAACTGTCATTTCTGTTCGTTGCATAACTGTAGAATACAGCAACATGGAAACCGAAATCAGTCTTCTCGAACGGGAAATAAGTGAAACCTACTTCAGGAGAGATGTAGAAGCCCCAGTTGTCATGTCTGTTCACAAAGGTGGACATATAAGTGCTCTGTGTAGAGAATTCCGTTCCGACTTTTGCTTCCACATAAGGCTGGAACTCACTCCTCATGAATCTCACGCGGACTGTCGAGCCGAAAGGGACCTGATAGATCGACCGGTCGAGATCGGTGGTCAGAGCCGACTTGTCACTGAAGGTATAGGTCTGCTTAGGATGGTACTCGTTGTTGGTATTGAAACTGGCAAAGCCTCCGATCGCAACCATAGGTGTAAGGTAGTAGCCTCCTTCGATATAGGCACCAAATCCTTGTGCGCTTTTAGCAAAGGTATTTCCTACTGTGCCGTTGAACTGCCATCCGCCGTTGATGTAGTCCCTCTTGCCCATCTGGGCATCCGCTTCGGCTGCAAAGAATACAAATGCTGCAACAGCGGTCAATATGCATATAATCTTTTTCATGTCGTCATCTATTTAATTCGTTTATTTCTTGAGATAAGCAGACTGGGCGAATGCCTGGTCAATGGACGCCTTCATCCTGTTCACATCACTCTTGACACTGGATCCGGCAGGGCCTCCGATATATGATGTCCATACGACTTCAAGAGGGGTTCCTTCCTTCTCTTCTCCGGTAAGATCGACCATGTCAGTAACGAGGGCATTAGTAGTATAGGTATAGGTCACAGGATATGGATAATAGAAACCTGTCCAGTTGCCCCAATAACCCGAAGGCCAGTATCCGGGGTAGTCAAGCCACCAATACGGATCATTGTAGTATTTTACATATCTCTCTGTCTTGATGATGTATGTCATCTGGACTCCGAGGTCAGCGTCAGGGTTGGATGGAGTATAAATGTATCCATAGTTCTCCAGATTTGTCCTGACTGCCTGAATGAGAGCAAGGGCTTCATTCGACTGAGAGTAGACAGGCTTGTCGCTCTGGCCGATTATCAGAAGGCTGTCCGCCAGATCAAAGGTCTTGAATGACGCAAAATTGACATCCTTGCTTGGAGATGTATACACGAGGTATTCATTGTCGGCGTCCTGTGGGTAAGGCTCCTTGTGGCATGCTGCAACCAGAAGAGCCAATGCTGAGAAAAATAATATCTTTTTCATGTTGATCACTTGTTTAAAGTTTATAATGACATTCCTTCAAATACATTTGAATTTTCATACGGGACGATGTCTCCTTCAACCCAGATGGTGTTTGAGTTGAAGTTCGGATATATCGTTGCAGAGGCACGGTTGGTTCCTGGGGACATATAGATCTCGACCTGAGCATTGATGCCTATACCCATTACATTCATCGAATAGGTGATGCGTCCTTTCTTATCTGTCGTCACCTTCT
The DNA here is from genome assembly GCA_017474265.1 of Bacteroidales bacterium. Lineage (GTDB taxonomy): Bacteria > Bacteroidota > Bacteroidia > Bacteroidales > UBA932 > Cryptobacteroides. Next base: position 3,680 of record JAFVHZ010000126.1, read on the forward strand.
GTCCGGAAATCATGCCGTCCACAGTGACTCCACCGACACCGTTAGGGCCAGAAGCGAAGTTGCTTGGGGAGATCTGCACGACTGCCCTGTTACCCTTTACGGAGATGAAGTTGGTCGTCGAGTTCACGAAAACCGTATTGCCGGACTTGAAGGTCACATTATCAGCCTCAAGGACAAAGTCCTGATTCTGCAGTGCAGCCCTCGCCTGCACCGATGCTATGGAGTCGGCAAGAGCCGCCATCTCACGGTCGTGCGCCGAACGGGCTCTGAATTCCGCCATGTCTCTATGCCACGCATCCATCCTCTCCTGCTTTCGCGAGGAACTCTGCGCATATGTGTCGGGGGCGATCGCTGACAGCCCTGCGACGATGACCATTAAGGTCAGAAGTGTTCGTTTCATATATCACTAATTTTTAAAAATTCAAAACTGATCTAGGCAACTTACGGGCCATAGATGAAAATCCGGCATTTTTTCGTATCTTTGAAGATTATAGCAAAAACGAACTGATATGGAGCATATCGACAGACTTTTCCCAAGATTCGACTCAGCAGGCAAAGACCTGATAAGCAAAGCATACAAAATTGCTGCAGAAGCACTTGCTGACCTCAAAAGAGGAAACGGGCACCAGTTTATCGAGCACCCTGACGCAGTAGCCAGGATTGCAGACGAGGAGATCGGTCTGCCCGCAGAGTGTATCGCAGCAGTCTATCTGCACGAGGCAAGCAGATTCCGTCCCGAGATCGACATTGCAGCATATGGATTCGGGAAAGACATCTGCACAATGGTCGATGGTCTGAACAAGATTTCAACCATCAAGCCAAAGGACACGAAACTGGAGGCTGAAAACTATAAGAGACTGATCGTATCGTATTCGAAGGATCCACGCGTAACCGTCCTGAAGATCGCGGACAGACTGGAAGTGATGCGTTCCCTGGACCTCTTCCCGAAGGCATCACGCGAGCGAAAAGTCCTCGAGACGATGATGCTCTATATTCCGCTGGCACATCAACTCGGCCTGTATAATATAAAGAGCGAACTTGAGGACATATATTTCCGCTATGCCGACCCGGAACAATACCGCACGATCACAAACAAACTGAAGAGTTCGGAAAAGGACAGGCAGAAACTGATGACACAGTTCATCGAGCCTTTGAAACAGAAACTTTCCGACGAAGGCATCAGTTACAAACTGAAGGTACGCACAAAGACAGCACTTTCCATCTATAAGAAGATGCAGAAGCAGAAGGTGCCTTTCGAAGGTGTCTTCGATGTCTTTGCCATAAGGTTCATCATTGACTGTGAGGAAGAACGTGCAGTGGAGCATGCTCTATGCTGGAAGGTATTCTCATACGTGACTGAAGAGTATGAGTCTGACACAAAGCGTCTTCGCGACTGGATATCGAATCCGAAACCTAACGGATATGAATCCCTCCATATAACGGTCAAGAACAAGGAAGGCAGTTATCTGGAAGTGCAGATAAGGACAAAGCGCATGGATGATATGGCTGAAAGCGGCCTTGCGTCCCATTGGTCATACAAGGGAATCAAACATGAGGCGACGCTTGACAAATGGCTTACGGCAGTCAGGAAAGCGCTCGAAAGTCCTCTTGGTTCGGAAGGTGACCCTATGGCATCCTATTATGAGGATGAAGTCCACGAAATCCCGACAAAGGACGTCTTCGTATTCACTCCTTCCGGAGAATTACGCAAACTTCCTTCCGGGGCCACTGTACTTGACTTTGCATTCGACATCCACACCAATCTCGGAGTAAGATGTACAGGAGGTAAGATCAACGGCAAGGCAGTCAGGATCAACGAACGTCTCAAGACCGGAGATGTGGTGGAAATCATGTCCGGAAAGAATCAGAAACCTTCTGCAGACTGGCTGAACATCGTCGTCACCAGCAAGGCCAAGACCAAGATCCGTCAGAAAATGAGTGAGGCTGAGTTCAAGAAGGCTGCAGACGGAAAGGAAATCCTCAGCAGACGCCTGAAGAACTGGAAGATGGAAATTGAAGACGAGACCATGGCAGCCATTCTGAAAAGGCTGCAGTTCAAGACCATCAATGCCTTCTACGCAGCAATCGGAGACGAGACCATTGACGTTTCGGACATAAAGAACCTGATTACAGAGATAACTTCCGGCTCCACAGAGCAGCAGGTGTCGGCCGAACAGGAAAGGAAGGAGCGCTCGCTGATTCAGGAAAAAGGCACAGACGACATCATGGTCATCGACGCCAAGAACGTCCGTGGCATAGACTACCGTATGGCCAAATGCTGCAATCCTGTATTCGGAGACGATGTCTTCGGGTTCGTTACCCGGACCGAGGGGATCAAGATACACCGTATGTCCTGCCCTAACGCCGGACGTCTCCTGGATATGTACCCGTACAGGATACAGAAAGTGAAATGGAGCGACAATCCGAGCACCGGCAATTTCCAGACCGGCCTGCGCGTCACTGCTGCATTGGAGCCTTCTGTGATCAAT
>JAFVHZ010000127.1 GCA_017474265.1 Bacteroidales bacterium
CGCCTCCACTACCTTCGCGGCAACAATGGTGTCGAAGTTGCCCAGTTGCCGACAACATACATGACAGGTGTGAGGCCCGTGTCGAGTACTGGACGATGATCGCCGTATTCCTCGAAGTCGTGTATCTTGACCTTTGCGCCCTGATACATCACCTCTTCGCCTATCTTATAGCCGTTGAATCCTTCTGTGTCGGCTGTTTGCCTGAACTGCCATTTGTCAATATGGTAGTCGAATTGCTGTCCGAGTTCGTCAAGAATGGACTGCATGCCATTGTTGGCAAGGATTTCTCGCATTTCCAGTGGATTCTCGGCTTCTATCCTGAAATTGCCATCCTCAACTGGAATCTTGCCGCTTACATCCTCTCTTTCGATGACTGTGTAGCCGCTTGGTCTGACACGAATAGAGTAGCGGAATTTTGGGCCCTGCTCCACCGGTGCTGTTTCAGTAACAGATATGCTGCCGTCTGATACTTCTGAGATTTCAGTCAGCGAGACAGGCTGCGCCTCTGCAACGCCCTCACCATTTTTTAGGATAGTTTCCGCAAGTTTCTGTGCGCTTTCCTCAGAGCGCATCATGAATCCATCCTGCGCCTTGTCATACCAGCCCTTTTCCGCTTTCGCAAATTCTTTTGCAGCGCGGTATTGCTCTTTTGTCAGATTGTCAGAGAATCTGATCAGGTGCATGTCAAGCACCTTCCCTTTCTTTGTCGTGTACTGCGCTGGCTCGATGCTGAACGCCTGCTCTTTTGGAACGGATTCGTCAGATTTTGGAACGCTTACAGGCTCTTTTGGAACGGAATTGTCGTTCTCTGGAACAAAATCCTTTTCTTTAGAACGCCTCTCATACTCCTTCTTTGCGGCGTATGTTGCGTCAATATCTATTGAGCCTCGCACATTCTTTATTGCCTCTACCATTTCATCGGGGAGAGTGCGCATGAGTTCGTCATAGAGTTCACCGCGCCTTTGCAGTGTGATACCTTTGACGATCTCTTCTGTTACAGGGCGAAGCACCTTGTTGATCTGACTTAACGAGATTCCCTGCTCTTCCTCATTAACTGCTGTCTCGGTTTCTGCTGCTTTCAGTGTAGGATAGGTCTTTTCCAGATGTTTGATGAGGTTGTCAAGGTCTTTCAGACCCGAATCGCTCTTGTGTGACTCTCTGAACTTGACGAGGTGGCCGTATGCTGCTGCAATGGCCTCTTCCTTTGTGCCGTACTTGCATGCGTCCTTTGATACGGCAGAGCCTGCCCCACTTGTTGAGGTGGCCATGTTTGCACTTGCGCCCCACTTGCCGTTGTGCTTTGCGATAAACACTTCGTTGAACTGAGCCCATCCCTTTTTGGCAGAAGGCAATGAAATAACCTCTGGGTTGGTACATACGCCATGTTCATTGAATTCAAATTCATCCGCGCTATCTTCGGCAGGCTTACTGAACTTTTTGTATTCACTGAAAGGCTTGGTCTTCCTGTGAGAAGAATCAAGCCACTTCTTGAAGTCCTCTTTGCTGACTTCGGTGATATTGCCCAGACCTTTCCAGCCCTTTGTGTAGTTGGCGAGGTATGCCGCTTCTGCTTCCTCCGCAGAGTTGAAGCCATACATTACCTTGTGTTCGTCAAACTCCTGTGTGTCAGGGTTAATCTGATCTACTACATAAACCTTTCCTTCGGTTGGGTTATCTGATAGGAAGATGTCAATGTGGTCGCCATCTACAGACTGTGAGCCTCTGATATAGCCATAATCGTTGGCCATTTCAGTCTGCCATTTCTTGCCATTCTTATCTGTACCCTTTCGGATTCCTCCTTTCGGATTTTCAATGGTGATGTCAAGGCCGTCAATCTTTACATGGCCTTTCCGGTAGTTTCCTGCCTCTTTCTGCGCTTCGGTCGGATCAGGGTCCACTTGGGCGCGCGCTTCCTCAACCTTTGCCGCGGTCTTTGCTGCTTCCATTGCAGCAAATTCTTCATCGGTAGGGAGATCGCCGACTACTTCAAACTCTCCAGATGTTTCTGCCGCAGGTACATGGCTAAAGCCCGACTGCTCAAAGACTGGAGGCTCTGTCTGTTCTTCTGTGCTTTCGACAACTCTGCCTGAGAGATCAGTTTCTTCTCCAAACACCATTTGAGGGCTTCCTGCGTAACCGTTTTCAGGTCCTTGTCCTTCATGTACTGGCTCGCGAACGCCAGCGCCTGTTCTACTTGTGTCATAATCCTGCTGTGTATAAAGTTCTACAAATATACTGTTAAATTCTTCATCCGACATGGCGTCGAACGCTTCCTGCATTTGTGCCTCAAAGACTTCAAGATATGTTTGCCATTCCTCGACGGTCATTCCATTTGCCTCGGCTTCTATCTCAAGATTATGCTGCATAAGCCCCTCTGCATAGTCATCCATGTCTTGAGTGGCCTCGGCATGTCTTGCTGCGGCCGCGTCAAACATGCCTCTGTGGCTATTCCCGTGGGTCAGAATAACATCGAGCATTTCATTGAAAGCGTCAATACCGCTTATGCCTGCAATGTCCTCGGCATAGCCGTCAGTCATGCCGAATGTGTCTGCATATCCCTGAAGCAATGCTTCTGCGGCTGCTTCCGGATACAATCCCTCTTCGTTGCTTAACAACCAAATGCGCTGCGCCTGTTCGCTCTGATTGCCCTTGAAGCCCAAGTGACTTGCAAGGCCCTTGATAACGCCGTCAGGGCTATCAGACCATTTTAGACGAACTCCGCCCCTTGCAAGGGTGCGCATGACGTAGTCGCGGAAATCTATATGGTCGCCGAGTTGCTTGTCCTCCTCAGAATATCTGCCCTTCTGCTGCTGAATTCTCCTTGCTTCTGCCATACGGAGCCGCCTTTCCCGGCGTTTCTCTTCCTCGGCCTGCTTTGCCTGTGCCTCTTCGTAACCGACAACAGACTCCCAGTATGAGATATTCTTCTTTGCGCTCTCAATAGCCACTTTGCGTGCCTTTATTGCCTGAGAAATCTCGAAAGGTGTTGCACCCTTCGCTGCTTTCTTTGATGCTTTCTCTGCCTTTGCAAGTGCGTCTTGCGCATTGGCAAGCATGCCGGAGGCAATCTCCATGGCAGCCTCTTTGTCTCCGTCGGACATTTCGATAAAAGCAGCCCATGTATCGCCAGCCGGTGCTGATTCAAACATCTGTTGTCCCTGCTCGTTTACAGGAATACGGGAGAGTGCGCTCTGCGTCTCTTCCTCTGAATTTGTCCCGTTATCTGTATTGTCGCCTGCAGGCTCTACGGGGATGACTAGCTCTATTGGCTCTCCATTGTGTTCGATGACTACAGCATCAAGTTCTTCCTGTGTCA
>JAFVHZ010000128.1 GCA_017474265.1 Bacteroidales bacterium
CGCTATGTCTTCTTTGGAAATCGTATTTGCGGGGATTCCATTAAAGAACCCCATTGTGGTTGCTGCAGGTCCCTGGTCCCGCAATGGTGCGGCGATTCAGAAATCCATCGATGCCGGTGCAGCTGTTGTTGTGACGGAGACCATTACGCTGGAGGAAGCGGCGAACCAACCGAGTCCCCATTTGTTTTTAGGAAAGAAACCCGAGCAGATGTTTAATACGACCCGCTTTTCCGACATGTCGCTGGAGCAGAATAGTAGAAGCTCGTACTCTTGGTTGCCAATGGTTGGCACGTATGGATGCGGATGATATTTGTGTTTCTACTCGCTTCCAGAAACAGTTTGATTTTCTGCAGCAGCATCCGGAGGTGGATGTAGTTGGTGGACAGATTGAAGAGATTGATGGAAATGATAATAAGAATGGTAAGGTTGTTCACTATCCGCTGACTCATGAGGAATGCCGTAGGTTCTTCCGCTATCGTGACCCATTGGCTCATCCGGCTACGTTCTTTCGTATGCGTTATTTTGACAAGGCTAAGGGGTACCGTCCGGAGTATCGAAAGAATCAAGATACTATGCTTTGGTATGACGGTTTCTTGAATGGTTGTGTATTTGCCAATCTGTCTGAGACTGTTTTGCATTTCCGTGTGGCACCTGATTTTTATAGCCGCAGAAATGGTTGGAAACGTGCCAAGCAGATGATGACAGACCGCATGAAGATGAATAAGAATCTTGGTTATGACATTTCAGCAAATATATTTGCATTATGCATGTTCTGCATGACCATATCTCCGACATTTATAAAGAAGTTTTTGTATAAAATTAGATAACATGAAACTCCATAACATCCCCTTCAGCCCCCCAGACATGTCCGAGGCTGAGATATTTGAAGTGGCAGAAGCCCTTCGCTCAGGATGGATCACTACCGGTCCTAAGACAAAAGAGTTTGAAAGACTTATCTCATTATGTTGTGGCACGCAGACTTCTGTGTGCCTTAATTCTGCTACGGCGTGCATGGAGATGATTCTTCATGTGCTGGGAGTTGGTCCTGGCGATGAGGTTATCACTTCTGCATATACTTATACCGCGACTGCCAGCGTTACATGCCATGTAGGTGCGAAAGTCGTGATGGTCGATACGGCACCGGGCTCGTTCGAGATGGATTATGACAAGCTGGCTGATGCGATTACTGAGAGTACGAAGGTGATAATTCCTGTCGATCTCGCCGGAATCGTTTGTGACTATGAGAAAGTCTATGCTGCAGTGGAAAGCAAGAAGCATTTGTTCAAGCCGGCAAATGATATTCAGAAGGCTTTCGGAAGAGTCATTGTAATGGCGGATGCGGCCCATGCTTTCGGTGCGAAGCAGAATGGAAAGATGTGTGGTGAGATTGCTGACTTCACATCTTTTTCTTTTCATGCAGTAAAGAACCTGACAACTGCTGAGGGAGGTGCGCTTACTTGGCGTCCTATTTCTGGCATCGAGGATGAGTGGCTGTACAAGCAGTTCCAGTTGCTGTCGCTTCATGGACAGAATAAGGATGCTCTTGCCAAGACAAAGTTGGGCGCATGGGAGTATGATATCGTCGCACCGAACTATAAGTGCAATATGACGGACGTGATGGCTGGAATCGGTCTTGCGCAGTTGAAGCGTTATCCGGAGATGCTTTATCGTCGTCGTCAGATCATCGAGAAGTACAATGCAGGACTTGCAGGATCCAATGTTCAGGTGCTGAATCATTATTCTGATACTCATTCATCAAGCGGCCATCTTTATCTTGTACGTCTTCTCGGTAAGACAGTTGAGGAAAGGAACGCGGTGATCACGAAGATGGCGGAATGTGGAATCGCATGCAACGTCCACTATAAGCCGCTTCCGATGATGACGGCATATAAGAATCTTGGATTTGACATCGCGGATTATCCGAATGCATATGCACAGTACGAAAACGAGGTTACTCTTCCTCTCCATACCAGACTGACTGACGAAGATGTGGAGTATGTGATCTCAAATTTTGTGGAGATAATCAATCAGTAGGATGAAACGATTATTTGATATTTTTGCCAGCGGGCTCGGGTTACTTTTCCTGAGCCCTTTATTTTTGGTTTTGGCGATCTGGATCAAGTTCGATTCGCCCGGGCCGGTTTTCTATCGTCAGGTTCGCGTCGGACGCGAAAACAAGGATTTCCGTATCTACAAGTTCCGTTCGATGAGGGTCGGTGCTGATAAGCAGGGACTGATAACAGTAGGAGGGCATGATCCGCGCATCACACGTTCCGGATATTTCATCCGCAAATATAAGTTGGATGAGTTCCCGCAACTGATAAACGTATTTATCGGTGACATGAGTCTGGTCGGCCCGCGTCCGGAAGTGCGCAAGTACGTGGATATGTATACTCCCGAGCAGATGCATGTTCTGGACGTACGTCCGGGCGTAACGTCATTGGCATCGATCCGTTATCGCAACGAAAATGAACTGCTCGATAAAGCAGAAGATCCGGACCAGTACTATATTGATGTCATAATGCAGGATAAGTTGGCGATAGATCTGGAGTATGTTCAAAATGCTTCGTTCTGGTATGATATCAAATTGATTTTCAGGACGTTTTGGGAGATTATTTCGAAATGATCTGTCACCACAGAATAATAGAATAATGACTATTCAGAGACTCTTTCACTCAATCTGGCAATTCTGCCGATACCTCTTCTGGCCCCGCTGGGGTGGGAAGAGATAGTAATGAACGTGGGTCGGTTAATTACCGGCCCACGTTCATTATCAACCAGAGACTATAATGTCAATTATTTGGCATTATTTTAACAAACATTTTGTGTTTGTTAAAATAATGTATAGATTTGCATAAAAAACATGTGGGATGGAAGTTGAAATCGGAGATAAAGTGCTGGAGAAAGCAGCGAAGGATATAAAATACAGTATAAGGAAGTTGGGTAAGAAACGGGCAGATCTTTACCACCTAAGATTGGGACAATTATTGGCGGCCAAGTGTCTTGAAGATGTCAGGAACCTTCCTGGTAATTATCATGAACTGAAGGGAGACAGAAAGGGACAATGGGCATGTAATTTGGACCACCCATACAGGCTTGTGTTCAGACCATTGGAAGACCCTATACCGACAGATGAAGACGGCAGATATATCTGGGCGGAGATACTAGGAATTGAAATAGAGGAAGTTGTAGATTACCATTAAGTACGAGGATTATGAGCAGATTAAAATATATAGAATTGGCCAGAGCGTATCATCCGGGATACACTCTTCGTGAGAAATTGGAGGAAATGCAGATGAGTGTCAAGGAATTTGCAGTAAGGACCACCAAGCCGGAAAAGACCATAAATGCTGTCCTTAATGGCACTAGTGCCCTGACACCTGATATGGCAATCGCATTTGAAACTGTCACTTTAATTCCCGCTCACTTATGGATGAACCTGCAAAGAGAATATGATGAATTTGTGGCGAGAAAGAAACGAGAAGAACTCTATTGCGACAAGGTTACAATAAAATGGGCAATGTCTTTCCCTTATGAACATATGGTGGAGATAGGATGGCTTAAACCGGCAGCAAACATTAAGGAAAGAATTGCTAACCTGCTATCCTTTTTCCGAATAACATCTGTTCAGGCATGGGAAGATTATTACATCAACCAGGAACTGAAAGTAGCATTCAAACTCTCACTGGGCAAAACCAACGATCCATATGCTATATCTGCATGGCTGAGAAAAGGAGATATTGAGGCAGACAAAGTCATAACAGCAAATGTTTTTTCCGCAGCAGAAATGAGAAGACGTATCCCCCTTATTCTTTCTCTATTCAAAGAGCAGCCTGAAAATGCTATCCAGACTTTGAAATCCATATGTTTTGAATCTGGAATAAAACTGATTTTTACAGATTGCATCCCTAATGCTCCGATAAGAGGCTGTGCGCGGTGGATTAATGGAGTACCATGTATTCAGATGACGAACTCTTCAAAGAAGTATGATGTGTTCTGGTTTTCCTTCTTCCATGAACTAGGACATATACTCCTTCACGGCAAGAAAGACGTCTTTATGGATGAGCACAATTCCTACGATTCATTGGACAAGGAACGTGAGGCAGATCGGTTTGCATCGGAAACATTGCTGAACAGAGCGACAGAAAAGGAATTGCTGGAAATAAAGGCGTTCGATGCTGACATTATCAGACAGTTTGCCGAGCAGCACAGCACACATCCAGCCATTGTATCAGGACGTTTGAAATATCTGGGCCTGATATCGGAAGATCTCTACAATGAGACAAACATAATGATAAGCACGCGGTAAAGAATTCTACCGCGTGCTTATCATTATAATTGCGAACAATTGCTAAAGAAGAATGCTTACACCGAAAATTATGCCGACTTTATAATGATTAAGAACAATTCAATTACAATATGTATAATCATCATAATACAGAATATGCAGATACCCAAAATGATTGCTGTAAATAGGTCTATTGGGCATTGATCATAGATGAATGCAGGCACAATCAGTAAGGTTAGTAATGTAAAACCTTGTATTACGAGAGTAAAGGTTAATCCGGTAATAATTTTAAAATATAGAGTATACGTTTTATTTGTTTTCTTATCTTTCTTTACATCATAACTCTGAGATAATTGTATATTTTTATTGTCGTTAGAAATTAATATTGCAAGAGTAGAGATGGAAAATCCGAAAAGAATCCCCATAATATTAGTAATACTTTCAATAGGCATTCCGCTTTTATGGAAGTAGAAATATATAATAGATATAAAACAAGCAACAATGAACTGACGTATAAAAGATTTCCAATATAAGAAAAAATAGTCGTATAATAGAACTAGCAAGTTCATGTTATAGGTCGTTTATAATGTTTTTCATTTGTGATACTATCTTTGCAGTAGACACCTCACCTGTTTCTGGGTTTAATTCACATTTGATTTCAGTCTTCTTGCTAAATAACGATGTGTCAATCAAAATATTTTGTTTGTCACAGGTTTCTCCCCATACTCTCAGTCTGGTAACTTTTGTGTCAGCAATCTTAAATAATTTTAGAATATCTAACGCTATGTCGCTAATAGAGTTTTTACGTTCCGCTTTTACTGTTATCACGATGTCTTTTTGAGCACAATGAATACGGTTGGAAAAATTTAAGGCATCCGAACCTAAAATCTGCTTGTCAACATGTAATTCTGCAATTTTTGTCCTGGCTAAGTTCTTAATGGCGTCATCAATATCATCCCTAGCAATAATGCTGTATTTAATTGAGTATCTAACCTTCTGGTTGTTCTGTTTTGCAAATTTTTTGTTATAATGATTAAGATAATTGACAAACTGGCATGCAGATACTCCGTTGGTATTTTTCTCTACCAAAAGAAGTACATCTTTATAATCTTCTGTATTATAAATCTTTAGACAAAAATGTGTGCGTTCTATTTCTCCTTCTACTTTTTCTTTAGGGTTATCACGTTCTGCCGCTGTTCTCCTGTTTATTAATTTGGGACGAAAATTAGAGATTGCACTTTTAAACATGCCTGATACTATGAAAATATCATTGTTGTCATCGTTAACAATGTCTAAAACGTCTAATAGGCAATATTTGTCAGACTTCAAATCATAAATGCGTTTTTTCTTTGAGAGTTGACTGATAGACTTCAATAATGATATTACTTCAGTAAAAGGAGTTATAGGAGTATCGATTTCTCTATAATTTTTCTTTACAAGAGAATAATACTCAATTTTTCGGGTTTTGAAATTTTCCATGATAACCTTGCAATTTAACACCAAAAATAAGATAAAAACACCACAATTCAAATCTTCTGTGTTTTTTTTATTAATTTAGCAAAAAAATATAAATTATGAATGTGGATTTCTCAAGGTCTCGTATTGGAAACTTTCAGGTAAATTTTGTTGGTAATAAGTTTAATCAGGAACCATTAATTCTATCAACTGGTAGTTCTGCTGCATCGGAAGATACACTCTCAGCAATGAAAATATTATTTCTTGATAATATTAATACATCAGAAATATATAGATTTTATCATGATAATGGTATCAAGTATAATGTCGTATATGATATTGTTCGTGATATGTTTAATGGGGCTATAAGCATACATGAAGCGTCACATAGTCTGGCGCATTATTTATACGACCAGTGTACTCATCCAAATATTAAATCAGGAGAATTTTATGTGATATTTATTAAAGATTGTTTATTAGATGGGGAAACGATTGAGGCAATTGGACTATTTAAGACGGAGAATCGAGATGTTTATCTAGACGTTGATAGAGTGGATCGAACTTTTAGCGTTATCAGTAGAGACGGTATAAATGTTAATAGGCTTGATAAAGGGTGCCTTATTTTGAATAAAGATGTCGGTGATGGGTATGTAATTAAAGTGGTTGATAATACCAATAGATTAGATGCGCAATATTGGGTTAATGATTTTCTGCATCTGAGACAATATGAGGACGAATACTATAAGACTAATGCTGTGATGAAAGTTGTTAAAAACTTTATCACAAAAGAACTTTCAGTAAGTAAAGCATATCAATCTGAGTTACTGAATAGGACTGTTCAATACTTTAAAGATAAAGAAGAATTTGATGTTGAGGAGTTTGCAAATGAAGTTATAGAGCATCCTGATATAATAGATTCTTTTAATCAATACTCGACATTTTATTTCCAAGAGGAAGGTTTAAAAGATTCCGATTCTTTTTATATATCTGATAAAGCAGTAAAGAAACAGTCACGCAGTTTCAAGAGTGTCATCAAACTAGATAAGAATTTCCATATCTATGTCCATGGTGACCGCCGTATGATCGAGCAGGGCGAGGATGAAAAAGGGCGGTATTACAAGGTATATTACAACGAGGAATATTGATTTTGTTTGCTGATAAGATAAAAATTCTCGATATTTTAAGTTCTCTATCGTTTGTTCGATATTATAGGAATATTTGATAACAATAGTTTTAAAATGAAATCTCAGAATTCTTTGATTAAGGGGGTGCCGCTATCAGCGCAAGCATATCAAGGAGGACATCATGTCTGAGGGGCAGAAGGATGGGGATTCAGAGACAGAATGTAAATGTACTCTTTAAGACAAATAATCTTGAGACTATTTCACGGGCAGCAGAGGTTCTTGGGGTGCCGTTGACTTTGTTGGTCAGTTATGTTGACGAGCCTGATATCTGTGATAGGCGGAATCCGATGTCTGTTGAGGATGGGCAAATTGATAATTGCTTGGAGATTCTCCCCGAGGATGTGCCTGTGGGGGATACGGTCGAGGATAGAAGGACGAGGCAGGAACTCATCAAGCAGTTTTATTTCTATTGGAAGAGACGCAACCCTGAATTGTGCAAGTATAATATAGATTTGGGAGAGAATATTTATATTAATCACACGTCATTGGTCGAGACTGCAGGGAGGGCTTCTTTGACCTATTTGTCTACACTGGCGGTTCTACAATTGGATGCAATCCTACAGAATGCCAAGTTGGAATTTGTAGATAAGACAAAAACCGGAAACAAGCACCAAGCAAAGTTCGAGAAGATGTTCGCTTGATGGTCGGTGTGAGAAAACGTGATAAGACAAAGATTCAATACTGTATTACCTCTTTGACCCCTGTTTTGAGAACCAATAAAAAAGAGCAGCCGTAATGACTGCTCATATATCTACCCCGAGGACACGTATGGGAATTACCTTGACGGTCAGGGCATCGCTGGCGGGGATTTATGCTCATCCGAAAGCCCATCTCGCATACGTTTTACTTCCTTGGCTGCAAATGTAGATATTTTAATTTGATTCGTCAAGTATTCAATAAAGAGAGATAGTTAAAGTCTGCAAATTAACTCAAGGATGCTCGAAAGGGCATCCTTTAATCATAGTGATAACTTCAAAAATAACATACCATGTCAGAAAGAAAGACAATCTACTTGCGTCTGATACATATGCAACTTTAAAGTTGTAAACATGATAACCCTGACCTGTTTCGCAGTTACTTTATCCGGATTTCTCTGATGTTTTCCGGACAAAGTGGATATTTACTAAGTATTATCCGGGAATGCAGAGGTATTTCCGGACGAAATCTGTCTAAAAATATAATAAATACATTTCGGGCCAGCTGCCTAATCTATGGTTGCTGGCCCGAATGTCTTTATCAAAACAGATATCCCGATTCTTTGTCGAACGTGTCAAGGTGATCATATGCGATCTTAATGTACTCGTCCTTGAATAACTTGTTTTTTCTTTCCGACCAATGATGGATCGACAATATAGTATCTGCGAGACTTATACCAGGGTTTTCTCTGCGAATGAAATCTACTGATGCCAGGATTTCAAGCGCTAAGGGAGACTCAAATCCGGAAATCAGGTTTATTGTTTGTTTAAGGCTCTGCTGCTCATTGGCGTCGAGGGTTCTGACATATGAACTGATCTCCTGAATACGGTCATATTGCATCGTCAAAGGCTCAAAAGCAGCCGCTGTCATCTGTTCGAATCCTTTGATGTAACTTCCGTTCAAGTCATATACTATATGGGCCACCTGCGGACTATACGGGCCATAATGATGAGCCTTGAATTTCAACCTTGCATACGATTTGGCACCCTGCCTTTGAAGGAAATATGCCAGTTTATTAGCCACGAAGAGACTGCAATTCTCACCCAGAGAATCATAATAGAACATCGCATATGTCATCAGACCTCTGGCAGGAGTCAACCTGACCGTCTTTGTCGATGGCTTTTCTTGAAGAGTATACTTTATCTCTGCGTTTGGCTCATAAACGACAATTTCAGCATCAACATCCTGTAACGCGTCCTCAATCATCTTTCTGACCACATCCCATTGTAAGCCACCATTGCCACACCCGAGAGGAGGTATTGCTATACTCTTGATGCCATACTCTTTGATAACATCGACAAGTGCTTTAAGCCCACTCTCAATATACTCATATCTGGAAGGATACCTCCAATGTTTCTTGGTAGGAAAATTAATGATGAATTTTTCTTGTCCGGCATTATTCTTTTCTCTTGTCACCAGCAATCTTCCCGGTACAAGTTCACCATCCCTGCACGCTTTCGCATAAGCGGCAAAATTAGCAGGAAACGCTTCCTTGAACTGTAATGCAATGCCTTTCCCCATCACACCTACGGTGTTGACAGTGTTAACGAGCGCCTCTGCAGAAGAGGTCATCATATCTCCTGTTGTAAACTTTATCATGGGTAGAAGTATTTGCGTTGTTTGTCTATAACTACCGGAATGTCGATTCCTAATCTACTTTCAATTTCTTTAACTTTTGCCTCCTGCTCAGAATTAAGGACGATTATTTGACTGATGCATGTTACCGGAACATGTTTCTTGACTAGAAATTCAGCCTGCTTACGCCTCATCCGATCCCAGTCGTCTTCAGTAGAACTCCAGAATTGAAGATTGATTGTATCCCAATCCAACAACGATAAATCCTCGATATTGTTATGAAATTGTGTGATAGAGGATTTAGCATGGCCATCGGTAAAACACCAATGAGGACAGTTCTCAATGATATCTGATATCTTACACACCAGGAATACCAATTCGGATTGAGGGTATTTCTTTATACCTCTATATCCTGTCTTGATGTTGAGCAGCATCGGTGAATGACCTGCAAAGTAAAATGGTATGTAATCTCCCAGATGACCGTTCGGTGGATCTATCCTGACGACATATTCATCTCTTTGCTTTATGAGATCAGCATCTCCAATGTTTATATATCCAGGAATCTCATGACCGCTATTCTTGCTATACATCCCGTTTGTAAGAACTTCTTCAAGCATTTCGGAATGTATAAGCCGCAAAATTATATGGTCCTCATATCTTGTCATACCTGTTACTGGATGAACATAATCATATTATGCAAATTTAACAATTAATTCACTAATGTCTGCAATATCACATAACAAAATTGAGCCAGCACCAAACAATACGGAACTGACTCAATTACAACTGATGATTATTTGCGATTAACGTTTTCTTTCCATCACATTCAGAGATACGCCATCGCCACCTCAATCTCCTCCAGCGGCACGGTACCACCGAACATCCGGAAGACATACTCCGGCGTAATCAGCGCCGGGTCCATCGAGCCGGAACGGGCTTCCATCTCTATGAGATCGGCTATGCGTCTCTTCAGATCTTCTGTGTCCATATCAGTTCCACCGTCTTTGCTCATTTCAAAATATCGCAATCCTTTATAGGCTCATAAGCCCCATCCTTTACTTCGAGAATCACCGTTCCGCTTTCGAGCGAGCGGAGTGTGTGCCATGTGCCGGCAGGGATGTTGAGAGCGTAGACCGGGCCGGAAGGCGAAACTTCATATGTCGCAGAACAGATGCGTTCGAGTTCATCATAGAACTCCTCGACCACGCGCCCGCGAAGCACGACGACCGTCTCCGACGTCTTCTGATGCCTGTGAATCGGCACTATTGAACCGGGTTCAATCGCATTCAGCATCCGCTGCGACGTGTCCTCCGAAGAATTGCGCAGGTCAAAATTCATCCTCAATCGCGGCGAGGCTTTTGCCTGCGCGGTGAGACTATCTAAAAGGGTGTTATCGATCTTTATCATATCTATTTATTTCTTCAACGACTCCAGATACTCCTCATGCAGATGGTAATACTTCTTCTTGAAAAGCACATACGCCACCGCAAGGACGGCAACCGCTCCTAGAAGATATAACCAATGCGCCAGAACGGTATCCGGACAAAGGTAAATGAATCCAAGCGACACCGCCAACTGCATGCCCATATAAAGAAGGGACACCTTCACATGGCCTATCTTCAGTTCATTCGCCATCAACTGGTATGCATGCTTGCGGTGGGCTTCGCCGAGATTTTCGTGGAGCATGATGCGATGGCAGATGGTCAGACATCCGTCGATGCCGTAGACGAGAAGGAATATCAGATACGTTACATCCTGAGTCTGCACCACAAGGCGGCCGATCGCAAAGAGCATGATGAATGCGATGCTGATGCTGCCGACGTCGCCCGCGAAGCACTTCGCCTTTCCCTTCGGACGGAAATTGAACAGGCAGAACACCAGCACACCGATGATCGCAACGAACAGATATGACTGGTCGATGAATCCTCCCGTCATGCCCGACCCGATCGGGCATCCATTCACCAAAGCCAGCGGCACCAGCACAGCCAGCGCGTACCCCGCCGTAATGCCGTTGATTCCGTCCATGAAATTGATCACATTCGTCGCTCCCACACACACGATCAGCGCCAGAATCACAATCCACCACATGTTCCAATGCATGATCCCCATGCTCCAGAACATCAACGCCATCGCCGTAAACTGTACGACCAGACGCACCGAATCCGGCAGCGACCGCACATCATCCCAGAAACTCACCCCCGCCACAAGCAACAGACCGCACAAAAAAGGCAGATAGTCCGAAACCACC
>JAFVHZ010000129.1 GCA_017474265.1 Bacteroidales bacterium
CTGGTAGATGACAGAGTTGTCTGCGCTGTCATCGGATGAGGTCAGAATCATTTCCTGAACGGCGAGAGGATAAAGATAATGAGCCATGGCAAATGTCAGTCCGTCATATGCCTCACTCGTTTCGGTCTTCTCATACGGCCTCAGATATTTGCTTCGGGATGGAGAAGACACATTGGCATCCGGAGTACCGTGTTTGAGTTGATTTCCATACCACCCCTTCATAGGTCCCCATATCTTGAAGCCCTCAATGTGATATGGTGTCGAAATCAACTGGTCCATTGAACGCCACCTCTGCAAGTCCATGGTGCGAAGTCCTTCCGCCATCAGTTCGCAGCGACGTTCACGTCTGATATTATACAATACCGGATCGACCAACTTCCCTGCTGAATATGCTCCCCAGTCGTTCTGTGCTTCAAGGGTCATATCCGTCGCGTCAATCGTCTTGTCTACATCAGTATCGACCTTGGCACGTTCGCGGATTGCCTCCCAATATGAGATAGATTTCGAATCCAGGGAACCATGGCGCTCGTAATACGCTTCCATGTAATTGAGCATGGCCTCAACACCTCTGAAAGAGATGGATGCGACATAAGACCCTGCGATTCCTACAAGGTGGATCTGATTGAGAGGATTTCCTTTTCTGATGCTATATCCTGTCGAGTAGACTCTTGAAAAGTCAGAACCGAACAGATTCGGATATGGCTCGACAGGGACTGCCTGTGAAGCACCTTCATATTCGTCAATGCAATTGACCTGCCCCGGCTCCTTGAGGAAGATTTTCAATCTGCCGTCTCTGTCAACCTTCACATCCGCGATATAGTCATCACCTTTGTATCCGCTTCCGGCCGCATATATCGGCAGACCGTTGGCCATCAGGAAACAATCTACCATTCCTCTGGTAAGACCGGCACCCAGGTTGCCTCTGTTGCCCCATTCACCGCAGGCATTCAGAAAGCCGAGTCCTTTATCATACTGCCGCCAAAGAAGGACTTCCGGATAACCTGAAAGATCCGTACTTGAGAACATGTCCATATATGGATTCGCAATCTCTGCAGCGCTCTGTTGCACTGTTCCGGTATTGGCAGTCAGAACGACCTTGTCGGCAAGCGCCTCCGAGGCTATGATTGCCTGGTCCAGGAACCAGTTTATCTCGTCATCAATGCTTCCGAGAGGGTACTGATATGAGGCACTGTATTCTTTCTGTGCCCCGGGCCATCCGTCTCCCTGAGGGACAAAGCCTGTTCCCTTGAAATATTTCAGAAATGTGCCCTCATATAGAGCGACCCTTGATTTAAGAAGCAATACGCAGTTGCGGTTGATTCTGGTATGACGCGACTCAAACTGCTCCGGCATGATTTCAAGAGCCTTGTCCAGATCGGAAAGGATGAACCTCGCGACCTCGTTTCTTGGGAAACGCCTGCTGGCTTCTGTGAGGATAGCATGATCGTCCGGAAGAGTCTCGGTGACAATAGGTAAATCACCATATTGCTGATATCGGACAAAGTATTCATATGCCCTCAGGAAATATACTTCTCCAATATATTGACATACATCTGCAGTACTTCCGGATATTTCACCTTTCTCGAATTTCGGAAGAACTCTTTCCAGAAAATAATTGCAGTCGTAAATATTCTTGAAAAACCACGAGCCGCTCGCTGGGACTGTCCACGAATCCTTGAGATATTTGGAGTGCGGCGTAATATAGGCCTGATTATCGGTATATTGATCTGCGACAAAGGTCAGCGAATACCCTGAGTGTGCTGGAAGGATACTTGTATACAGGCCGTTGGCATAATAGCCAAGTTGAGAAGCCTCATTGAGGTATTTCTCCGGAGATATCTGGGAGGTCGGCGCTTTATCCAGGAGCATGTCACACGAACAGACCGCAAACGATAATACCAGAAAATAAGTTAATATATATCTTTTCATAGTGTCAATGCATTAAAGAGTTATTGTCAGGCCACATGCCCAAGTCTTCATTATAGGATAACCGATTCCACTGATCTTGTCATTTCCGTTGATTCCTTCCGGATCAAAGACTGTAGACAACCTTGTACCGGTCCACAGATTTTCTCCTGTAAAGAAAAGACGCAGATTGTCGATCTTTATACGTTGAGTGTATTTCTTAGGAATCGTATACCCGAATGTCACATTCTTCAGACGTATGTATGATGCATCCTGAACATATCTGGTCTGCATATACTGGTTCTTTGCATTGAGCAGAGGACGAGGATAATATGAATCCAGATTGACCCCATGATCACCCGAAGGCGTATTTCTGAAATAATCCAGATGTTCTTCGAAGCCGAGCATATACCAGATGTTCTGATTGCTTGATGCCCAGAATGCAACATATCCGGGCCAGAAATCTCTTTTCCCTACACCTTGGAAGAAAAGGCGCAGATCAAACCCTTTCCATGCTGCGTTGAGGTCAAGGCCGAACTGAAAACGAGGCTGGTCATTGCCAAGTTTGATGAGGTCACCGTGATCGGCAAGTGTTCCGGACTCCATTGAAATCACTCCATTACCATCCAGATCGGCATACATGATGTCACCGGCCCGCCAGTCCGTACCCAGCCATGACTGACCGCCTTGCGGGATGGTCGCAAGATGAGCCTTCATCTCCTGATCGGTCTTCGCTATACCCAGTGTCTTCAACCCCCAGAAATCTCCCACATGGCTGCCCGGATAATAAGAATATATACCATTGGTCATCAGCAACTTGGAATCATTAGGATATTTAAGGATCTCAGTCTGATTGTCAGACAGGACGAATCTGACTCCGTAGAACAAGCCACAATCAAGGTTGTCCTTCCACTGGATTTCAAAATCAAATCCATATGTCTTCAGGTCCGTATTGTTGGTAGTCGGAACTGCGGCTCCAAGCACAGAAGGCAGTTCCTCGGCAGGACCGACCATATTGGTCGTATATCTGGAATATAATTCGAAAGATGCAGTGAGCCTGTTACGGAACGCACCGAGGTCCAGACCCAGATTATAAGACTTTATGGTCTCCCAGGTAAGAGACGAACTGATCAGTTCGGGCGAATAAGCGGTATTTGGTGCCTTGCCGTTCTGAAGCCATTGGCCGTTGTTGATATACACTCCCATCGTCTGATAGGTCGGATACCAATTGCCGGTATTCTGGTTGCCCAAAGAGCCATAAGACATTCTCAGTTTAAGAGTGTTCACATACTTTGAGCATGGTTTCCAGAACGGTTCTTTTGCAATATTCCATCCGGCTGAGACAGAAGGGAACCAATCCCATCTGTTTTCTGCGCGGAAACGGGATGAACCGTCATATCTTATGTTAGCCTCGAACAGGTAACGTCCGTCGTAATCATAGTTTACTCTTGCGAAATATCCCGCAGTAGCCCAACTTGCATTATTTCCCCAGATGGCAGGTTCTACGTATTTTCCGTCGTAAGTATAACCTGTCGTCAGGTTTATTACGGCGAGGTCAGGACTGATCACACCTACATTCTTGACTCCGGAATTGCCTGTCATATAATTCTCATACTGGAATCCTGCCATGAATTTGAAATTATGTCTGCTGACAGAGAAATCATATGTAGAATAGACGTTCAGATTCAGGTGATTGCTTTTTATATTGTTATCCTGGACGAAACTCTCGCCATTCCTTACAAATGCTTCTCCATTATAGTCGTGGGCATATGTCATGAGTCTGACCACATTCTGCGAAAACATCTGCGTATTATAATTCAGTTCCGCATTGGTAACCCAGTTCCTGACAGGTTCAAGTGTAAGCACGAAATGATTGTTGAGATTGTCTGTAACTTCCTTCGTGCGTCCACCGTTCACCATCAACTGCAACTGTTCGTTATCCATGTAGATATATCCGTTGTCATCATATGACGGCAGTTCAGGCCAACTCTGACGAGCCCAGTCTGCAAACAAGGACTGGTTCAGATAAATCGGACGGTCGTAAGATGACCTGTTGTATCTGATCGAGTATGTGGTCTTCATCCAATCGGTCAGTTGAGCAGTGATCTTGGCGCTTGGAGTGAATCGCTGATAAACATCATCTGTCACAGACAAGAGACCGTGCTGGTCCAGAAAGCCCATGGACATATAGAAAGAATACTTCTTATTGCCTCCACTCATGCTTATATTGTGTTCCTGCGAGAAGGAGTTATCCTTGAAATACTCCTTGAAACAGTTCACATTGGCATTTCCCTGAAGATATCCGTCTGCCCAATATTTCGGATTATCAGGATTCTGTATCGACACTGTCGTGATCTCGCCATCCACATACTGCTTGATGCGGGACACCTGATCAGGGTTAAAGAAGTCCGGCATATTCGAATTGCGGCACGCATCGTTGGCAAGCGTCACAAAATCATAGGAATTCAGGATCTTCGGCCAGAATGTCGGACCTGACCATCTGAAATTATTGCTGTAATGCACGGTCATCTTGGAGTCACTGCCGGATTTTGTCGTGATAAGTATCACACCGAAAGGAGCACGCGATCCATATATTGACGATGATGCAGCATCTTTGAGTACGGAAATACTCTCGATATCCTGCGGGTTAAGTGTATTTATGTTTCCCTCCGTTCCATCAATCAGAACGAGAGGCGCCGCCGTAGAACCTTCTGCAATGGTACCGATTCCACGGATATTGATCGACGGATTCGAATCCAGCAATCCGCTTGACTGTGCAATGTTCAATCCCGGAATCAGACCCTGTAGCGCCTGAGTCACATTCTCGACAGGACGCTGCGCTATCGACTCTGTCGATATGGTCGCTACAGCACCTGTCAGATTGACCTTCTTCTGGGTTCCATAACCGACCAGAACCACTTCATCAAGATACTCCGAACTGTCCTCAAGTACTATAGACAATTTCTGGTCAGGATAAGCATGGATGGTCCGAGTGGCATAACTCAGGCACGAAACGACCAACGTCGCATCCTTTTCCAGCGGAATCGAGAAGTCACCGTTTGAGTCAGAAACAGTTCCCGCGCCGGTTTCCTGAACAAGGATGCTGGCACCAGGCACAGGCAGGCCGGCCTTATCGGTAATTCTGCCTGTTGCATACTTGACTGCCGTCACTTTCTTCTGGGACGGTACCGGATCTGCCTTTCTGGAGATTACGACAGCGGAATCATTGACAACCAGAGCAACATTCTGATTGCGGAATATCGTCTTTACGATTTCCTCAAGAGGGGCATCGGTGAAGGTGGCATTAACCTTTGCCTTCATGTCAATCGCCTCGCTTTTAATTACAAAACTGATTCCTTTGTTTTTCAGTTGCCCCATCGCCTCTTCGACCGTACAATCATCGAAGCGGACGGTAAGGTTTTGTGCACTCAATACTAATGTCGTACAGAGAAACAGTAATAGTGTCAGGATCTTTTTCATTGCGGTTAATATTTCTTCCTTGCTATAATACGCATATATTCATAAATATGATTAATCCGTTTTTATATTTTTAGGGTTTGTACGGGTACACAAAAATGTCCCGTTTTTGCGAAAAACGGGACAACATATGATTAAAAATGTTCGATTTCTACACTAATTCGAGGCTGCGGCCTTCTGCCCTGTGACCTCGAGGATGTAGTCCACTATTGGCTCAGGATCATATAATGAGTGAGGGTGATGGCCTACGCCGGGCTTGTGTATCACCTTGATTTCATGGCCATACCCAGTTATAAGTTTTTCAAAGACGGTCGTGTTGTCCTCGACCGGGACTGCTATGTCCGCATCTCCGACTACATGGATCATGGCGACCTTTGCCTTTGCGAGTTTTCGGGCGTGGTCGACAGGATTTCCTTTCCATGCAAGTACGTCTTCTGCATTCCTGAATCCGTATGCCTTCATCATTACAGGGATGCATTCTGCAAGACTTGCAGGTGGATCCTGTCTTAACGGCCATGTCTTCAGATCCATTACCGGGGCATCGCCATAGATGCATGCGGTCTTTCTCGGATTCTTGCCTGCCCAGTTGTAGATGATCAGGCCGCCTCGGCTCATTCCTTCGAGCACTGCCTTCCTGTCAAGTCCGGCCTTTCGCACCAGACTGTAGAATCTGTCCCATCTCTTTACTGCTTCCGGGGAACCATAAAGGTCTGATACATCGCAATATGTGAGATGGAAACCCTGCTCAAGAAGCGCTATGTCCGTCTGAGGCTCGTGTCCCCAGAATCTGGCACGCCAGATCCATGGCCTTCCTTTGGCGGCGTGATGAGGCTTCACGATATAGCATTCGATTCCATTATCATCGTATGCGTATCCTTTGAAGCCATGGAAATTGAATTCTCTGACAGGCTTCAACGGGAATGAGGCTATGACCTTGTCCCTGTCGCATTCCTTTACTGAAAGATATTCATATATCTTCTTTGCCATCCTTCCAGTTCCTTTTCCGGACGGATGGAGGCGGTCAGGCATCTGAGTCTGGTCCCACTTGTCACCGAACATGTTATGCATGTTGATGATTTCGATGTCGCGCTCATAGGCGATTTCCTTGATCTTTGGGATGATGTCATCAGATATGACGCGGTCGCAGATGTCATTCTCGCCGGGAATGAAGCATTTCACCGGGGTGAGGAGGATGATCCGCGGCTTCGAAGACAGGGTGGCATAGGCATCTATAAGTTCCAGATATTGCTGCTTGTAGGCTTCAAGATGCACCCTGTTGTGCGGTTTGGAATCATTGGTTCCGAGTTTGATCAGTACGATATGAGGATTGAACTCGAGGGACGACCTGTAGGCACCGGTCTGGATATAAGGATTATCGCCCTTGTGAAGAAGGGTCGCCCCGTTCACACCGAAATTCCTTACGTCATAGTCCTGCCCGAGGAATTCCTGAAGTTGGGCAGGATAGGATTGGCTGTCTCTGTCTTCGATGAAGGCACCATAGGTGATGCTGTCTCCGATACATGCAACTCTGATCTTTTCTGCATGGCAGATGGCGCCCATGACAAGGCACAGGCTCAAAAGGATGATTTTTTTCATAGCAATAGGTATTTGTCTTACAAAGATAGGGATATTTCCCGTCTATGACAAGACAGACTACCCGCTCAGACTGTCACGAAGATTACGGACAACAAGCAGAAGCATAGCCTTCCAGCGGTCCGATTTCTGTTGCACCGGTCTTTTCATAAAGACGAAAAGCATGACTGCCAGAGCGAGGTAAATGCCTCCGACGATGAAGGCGCCGCCACAGTAGGACCCGATGGCATCTCCTATAAGGACGATGAAGGCAAAGGCGAAAACCCCAAGGGCGATGAGCAGCAGCATCATTATGGCAAGTCCCGCAACGGTGTTCTTCCTGATATCACCTGCCCTCTGAGCCAGGTATTCCAATGACACAGAGGACAGAATATTCAAAAGAGTTCTGTTGTCGTCCATCACTTTTCCTCCAAGGCTTTCTCTATCATTTCCAGGCCTTCGGCCATCATATTCCTTGCCTTGCCGGTCATATCTGCGGCTCCCCTCCTGATCCTGGCACGGGTATTTTCACCAGAATCCGGTGCGAGGAAAAGCGTAGCGACTGCGCCTGCCATCGCCCCTGCGATGAAGCATAGCAATGATTTTCCTGTATCCATAGTCCATGTCCGTTTATAATTGTCCGTCTTATTCTGATCCAAGTCAGATGCAGATGCCATATCCAGAAATCATACCATGAATCCGAGCATGCTATTTTGGTTGCTCGTTTTTCAATTATAATCACTACCTTCGCAGAAGGGAGATGCCCGATCGACAATAAAACGGGCGGAAACAGACATGAAGAATCTCATATACATAGATGTACATAACAACACGAGGCATGGATATCAGCACCGGTGATCCTCTCTCTAGGGCTGGAGTTAACTCACGGTAATCTCTGCTCAGAACATGGGCCACATCACACCGGAAGAGATCGAGAAGGTCCTCAGCGTCAGCAGAAAGCCATGTGGAACATGATGAGCGAGGTAGCTGACGCAATGATTGCCGTTTCCATGAACGGATACCACAAGAATGCTATAGAATGCAGGGATATATCTAAATTAGCAAAAAGATAAAGATGTCTGAACAGATATATATCTTCAATCCGGAACACGACCTGTGCATTGCAAATGGGGACGAGAATTTCGTACCCCCGAGGTCTGCCGTGGGATTTGCGAAGGAGAACATAGATCTGTCCGAACATCTGGGGCGGCCAAACAAGCAACGCCGGAACATTATCCCTTGGGGATGGAACCACTCTCTGAAGAAACGGCTCATCAATGAAGGCATCGATCCGGCCACGCTTCCTTCAGAAGAAGAACTGCAGTTCATACGCACTCACTCAAGGCGTGAGTTTGCCTTGGATGTCCATTCGCGCCTAAGATATAACGATTCGCAGGCCTTAGGGCCTGATTACAGAATTGTTGCTACAAGTCTCAGTGAGATAGAGGCATTCATATCAGCCAATTACAATGCAGTGCTGAAGTCACCGTTGTCAGGCAGCGGAAAAGGAATCCGTTTTATCAGGGGAAGGCTTTCCCAGAGCGATGAA
>JAFVHZ010000130.1 GCA_017474265.1 Bacteroidales bacterium
CCCTAAATCCCCTCTCTCGGAGAGGGGACTTGCTTTCGCTTCGCTCAATTTTTCCGGACAGTATCACTCTTTTCAACGTTTTATATATAATGTCTTTTCCCGAAGTCGTGCACGATATGAAATCCGTATACGTTACCTCTCCCCTAAATCCCCTCTCTCGGAGAGGGGACTTGCTTTCGCTTCGCTCAATTTTTCCGGACAGTATCACTCTTTTCAACGTTTTATATATTATATAATGTCTTTTCTCGAAGTCGTGCACGCCACGTCTATTCAGGGGTTGAGGATGTCTTCAAGGTGCTGTTCGCGGTGGATGAGGCGGACGCGGACAGAAGGATATCGGGCGGCAAGATGACGGGCAAGATGCTCCGCACAATAGACCGACCTATGCTGTCCGCCGGTGCAGCCGAAACTTACCGTCAGACTCGTAAATCCTCTGCGCGCATATGTCTCCACATGCGGATCCACCACCCCATAGACATGATCCAGAAATCTCAGGATCTCACCGTCGTCCTCAAGGAAACGGATCACAGCGTCATCCCTGCCCGTAAGTTTCTTATACGGTTCATACCGTCCGGGATTATGGATGGACCTGCAGTCAAACACATAGCCTCCCCCGTTTCCTGACGGGTCATCCGGTATTCCTTTCCTGAACGAGAAACTGTACACCTTCACCTCGAGCGTTCCGTCCTTCACATCTTCATTCCTGAAACGAGGGAGTTCCGTCATGGCACGAAGAACCTGCATCATATAAGGATAATCCTCAAAAGGCTCTTCCAGGAGCGAACAGACGCTGGATATCGCAGGAGGGATGCTGGTCACAAACTTAGCCTTATGCTCCATCCACCCTCTGAATCCATACGCACCGAGCACCTGAAGAAGACGGAAAAGCACAAACAGTCTTAGGGTCCTGTCAAACTCTTCACGCGGAACGTCGACATATTCATAGAGAGCCAGCAGATAACAATCTATCAGTCGGGCCTTAAGTCTTTCCGGATATCCAGCCCTTGCCTGCCACACGAATGACGCCACATCATAATATATCGGGCCACGTCGTCCTCCCTGAAAATCAATGAAGAACGGTTCTCCGTCACGGATCATGACATTACGTGCATTGAAGTCTCTGTAAAGGAAAGTATCGGAATCCTCTACAAGAAGGCTATCGGCAAACCTTTCGAAATCATCCTGAAGAAGGACCTCGTTGAATTCCAGTCCGGAAGGCTTCAGGAAGCAGTATTTGAAATAGTTCAGGTCAAACATCACCATCCTTCTGTCAAAGGCAGGCTGAGGATAACAGATGGAAAAGTCCAGTCCCCGGGCACCCTCGAACTGTATTTTCGGCAGGGCCGCCATCGTCCTGCAGAGAAGGTCGGCCAAAGGTCCGTCTTCAGGGACCCCTCCGCTCTTCAGGGCAGCATCCACATGGTCGGAAAGCATGACCGACCCCAGGTCCTCCTGCAGATATGACAGGCCGTCATCACTGACGGCATAGACCTCGGGTACATTCATCCCCTTGGACCTGAAATGACGTGCGATGGTGACGAATGCATTGTTTTCCTTAGCATCGGTACCCCTTACGCCTATGCATGTACCGGACGGTGACGACAGACGGAAATAACTGCGGTTGCTGGCTGACCCGGTAAGAGGCTCGACGGAATCGGGGCCAGTGCCGTAAAAGGATGAGTATAGTGATGACAAATGTTCCATCAGCAGATTTTTTGCGAATTTACAAAATTGTTCAGACAAAAAGATTACATTTGTATGATTATTAAAACACAAACGGAAATGCTGAATCACGCATACTGTTCGGACAAGTACCAGTACACGATGGGAAAATCCTTCTATGACAGCGGTATGAAAGACCAGACCGCCGTCTTCAACCTCTTCTACAGAAAAGCACCTGAAAACAACAACTGGGCTGTAGTCAGCGGCACTGACGAAGTCATCGAGATGGTGGAGAACCTCGGCAACATGGATCCTGCCTTCTTCGAGAAGTTCCTTCCGGGCGAGGAATACGCAGAATTCAGAGGCTACCTTTCGTCCATGAAGTTCACCGGCACCATCTACGCGATGCGCGAAGGCGAAATAGTCTTTCCGAATCAGCCTATAATCATAATCGAAGGCCCCCTTATCGAGGCTCAGGTACTCGAGACCCCTATGCTCTGCATAATGAACCATCAGATGGCCGTGGCGACAAAGGCGTCAAGGGTATGCAGGGCGACCAACCGTCCGGTGAGCGAATTCGGATCACGCAGGGCACACGGCCCTTGGGCAGCGACATACGGAGCAAAAGCGGCCATCATCGCAGGATGCGCAAGTACATCCAACATCCTCGCTGGGGCAATGTTCGACTATGGATCGACAGGCACTATGGCGCATAGTTTCGTCACCGCATTCGGCAGCAGCGTGGCAGGCGAATTCAAGGCATTCGACACCTATATCAAGACTCATAGGAACGAGAGCATCATACTTCTCATCGACACATACGACACCCTCAAATGCGGTGTACTCAACGCAATAAAGGCGTATAGGGCCAACGGTATAGATGACAATTATGCTCCGGGATACGGAGTCCGCCTGGACAGCGGTGACCTTGCATATCTGTCGATAGAATGCCGACGCATCCTCGACGAGCACGGAATGAAGAACTGCAAGATATTCGCCACCAATTCATTGGACGAATACCTCATCACAGATCTTGAGCGTCAGGGAGCGTGCATAGACTCATACGGAGTGGGTGACGCGATTGCTACGTCAAAGGCAGCACCATGCTTCGGCAATGTATACAAACTCGTCCAGATAGACGGAGAAGGAGTGCTGAAACGTTCGGAGGACAAGATCAAACTCATCAATCCGGGCTTCCAGATCACCTACAGGATCATGATCGATGACCCGTCAAAGGGAGAAATATACAAGGTGGACGTGACCTGCCTCAGAGGCGATGACCTCAGTCGGAAGATAGAGGCCGGAGAGACCTTCACCGTATGCGACGAATACGACAGATACAAGACCAAGACATTCGAAGCAGGGACATATACCGCTCTGACGATGCAGCACAAGGTCATCGAAAACGGCAGAAGATGCGCACCGAAGCACACCCTTGCCGAGAAAAAGGCCTACTATGACAGTACCCTCATGCACTTCAGCCCGAGCGAGAGGCGACTGATCAATCCTCATTACTACAAGGTCGACATTTCTGACGACCTTTACAACATGAAGATGGAGATCATCAACCGTCTGGTCAAGGAAATACGTGAATTCAAATTATTATGAAAAACAATGCATTGGTAGTGGTGGACATGCTGTATGACTTCATCGACGGAAGCCTTGCATGTCAGAATGCGGACAACGCAGTCCGTGAGACATTGAAATTCATCGACGCCCAGACCAAGGTCACAAAAAATGAAACTACCAACACGACTACGACAAAGCCACCTATCTTGAATTCCTTAGAAAATCTCATATCTGATCTTAATTAATTCTTAAAATATTACCATTGTC
>JAFVHZ010000131.1 GCA_017474265.1 Bacteroidales bacterium
AAATCCTTTCAGAAGACATCCAGCCGGAGCGGCGCATGCCTTCTGTACCTTCTATTTTAAAAGAATATCCACTCAAGCCGACTTGAATGGATATTCTGTCTGTATTTTCAAGCATATAGGCTACTCCCAGTTACCTGCATTGTTGTTAGGAGCATCAATGCTACCTACCATGAGGCCCTTGTAGCGTCCCTTGTCCTCCTGCTCAGCGTCAAGATTGATGCGGAGTTGGTTGTCAAGACCTCTGAGAAGGCTCCTGTATGGCATCTTAGCCTCGAAGAGAGGAACATTCACACCTGACACCTTCTTGATCGTAGACTCCATAAGCACTGAATCACCGCCACTGAACGGAATAAATGCGATCGAGTCAACAACAAAACCAGGACGGTCATTAAAGAGAGTGTCCTTTACAGCGATATCGCTGCTGACCTGGAACACAAGATTCTGCTCACCGGCAAGATACAGTTCGTGAAGTTTCTGATTAAGTTTATCTCCCTTGAGGTTGCGGAACTTCTTCTTGAGGGCATCAGTATGAGCCATGGCAAGAGAGTCATCCTTAGAACCGACCTGAAGAGTGATCTTCATCTTTCCTTCATTATAGAAAAGAATCAGAGAATCAAGTGTAGATGCATAACGTGCATTCACATTCTTGTAGGCTACCTGAAGATCGCGGATGTCCTTAAGGCGCTGGATAGCGATTTCAGAACGATAATCCTTGTGCTTGTTGAACTTTACCGGCTCCATGACACTCTGTACAAGAGCATAAGTCAATCCTACGATGCATGCAGGGAGGATGAGATAGGTGAAAACCTTTTTTACAATTGAACCCATTATTTTTAGTGTTTTATTTTTCTTTTAAATTCCGGACAAAGTTAGGAAATTGATTTATGAAATGCAATATAATTTGTAATTTTGCGCCATCAAATAACTGAAAGAAACAATGGAGGACATCAACTCACATAACATCCTGAGGCTTTCCGAACTCATCGAAGAGGCGGAACACCCCGTGATAGTGACCCACATGAAACCTGATGGTGACGCCATGGGAAGTTCAGTCGCCCTCTATCATTTCCTCCGCAGATCAGGAAAAGAATCAAAGATAGTGATCAGCAACAGACACCCCTCATACCTCTCTTTCCTGACAGAAGGAGAAGCAGGGAATGCCCTTGTCATTCATGACGACAAACCGCTGGATGCAGCAAAGACAATAAATGAGGCCGACCTCATCTTCTGTCTGGATTTCAATGCTTTCCACAGGACTGATGCGCTTGAAGGCGCATTGGAAGAGTCTCGTGCAAGAAAGGTCCTGATTGACCACCATCTGAATCCTGACAGGGACAGATTCGACCTTTCCTTCTCGGAAACAGAAACGTCATCTGCATCCGAACTCCTCTACCATATACTTATGTCAATGCCTTCGGTATCGGGAGACGCCGGAAGGCTGCCGTCAGGATGCGCCGAAGCATTGATGACAGGGATGACGACAGACACGAACAATTTCGCCAACTCGGTTTATCCTTCCACACTGGAAATGGCATCATCTCTGCTCGCCGCCGGAGTAGACAGGGACAGAATCCTCAATTTCCTGTACAACCAATACAGTGAAAACCGTCTCAGGCTCATGGGACACATGATGAAGGATCTGCTTACGCTGACTGAAGACGGTGTGGCATACATCGTGCTGGACAAGAAGACGCAGAAAGAATATGGCATATCGGAAGGTGATACCGAAGGGTTTGTCAACATGCCGCTATCCATAGGAAAAGTCCGGATGAGCCTGCTTCTTAAAGAAGACGGAGACAGAGTGCGCGTATCCATCCGTTCGAAGAAAGGGACCTCAGCCAACAGATGTGCAGGACTGCATTTCAACGGAGGCGGACATGAGAATGCTGCAGGCGGAAGGCTTGACATGCCTATGGACATAGCAGACATCTCGAAAGCAGCAGAATATATTGAAACACACACACATGAATTTTTCAAAGACAATGAAAGGAACGATTAGAATATTCGCGCTCATGATCTTGGCCTTTGCAGGCATGTCCTGCATGAAGTCGAAACTTGAAGTGACGTACAACAAACAGGAAAGCCAGATCGACAAATATCTGTCATCAAAGACGGACATGCGCATCGAACGCAACGGAGGAGCAAACAGGCTCGTGACTGTCGAGGGAGAAGGGGAAGCATTGTCAGGAAACGGATTTGTATCATTTTATTATGCAGGATACACATTCTCCGGTAGTTTCAGCGCTGCAAACATGTTCGTCACCAACCATCAGGCATCTGCCGAACAGGCAGGGTGGGACCTTACGGACGCAGATTATGCCATTCATGAGACAAACATGGCAGATGCAAAACTCATCCAGGGACTGAAGGACGGGCTGATAGGAGTAAGAGCAGGAGAAGAGTGCGAAATCCTCTTCAGCGGCAAATTCGGATTCGGGAACGAGAGTTTTGGCATAATTCCTGCAAACTCGGCGCTGCTTTATAAGATTTGGGTAGTCGGAGTGACAAATGATTAGCACCTGACATATTTTTTATTATCTTTGTAAGTTTAAATTTCAATTCAGACTAATGAAGAAGATTTTAATTTCTGCCTTATATGCGATAGCGGTCCTGACATCGGTCAGTTGCGCCAAGCACACAAGTGTGGGACCTAATGATGGGAACAAGAGATATTTCGACGCATGGATGCAGGTGAATCATCCTGATGCCAAGCCTGTCGGCCTCGGCATATATATCCTTGAGGACAAGCAGGGACAGGGCGTAGAGGTCGGTGATGCCGGATATGTGAACCTGAATTACAAGGTGACAGATCTGGAAAACAACATCAGTGCATACACAGATAAAGAGACTGCAAAGCAACTCGGAGACTATGACACCACATCGTATTATGGTCCTAAATTCCTGACCACTGCTGAAGGTTCAAATCCTGCAGGACTTCTTGAAGCAATCGTGGGCATGAAGGTCGGAGGATACAGAAAGGTCATCATACCAAGTTGGCTCATGAACTATTCGGTATATAAGACAGAGGCCGAATACCTTGATCCTGACGATGAGGATTATAATGCATCAAGTTATTCCAACGCCATCTATGAGTTCACCATCAGTGACTACACCGAAAACATGGGCAAGTGGCAGGAAGATCAGATCGGGAAATATTTCAAGGCCAACACAGACATATTCGGGGCAATGACTCCTGCAGACAGCCTTCCGGACCACAGAGGTTTCTACTACAAGCAACTGGAGGCTCCTACCGACACTACATCATTCAAGGCTGACACCACACTCTACATCAACTACACAGGAAGACTCCTGAACGGTCTTGTCTTTGACACATCTATCGAGAAGGTCGCAAAAGACAACGGTCTCTACTCAGCAGGCAAGAGTTACAAGCCTGTACAGATCAACTGGGGCGAGAACTATGAAGACATCACCATGGGATCCGGCAGTTCAAGCATAATCAGCGGCTTTGCACTCACCCTCTGGCAGATGCGCAGCATGGAAAAGGGAATCGGAGTCTTCGTGTCTGACTACGGTTACAAAAGTTCCGGGAGCGGCTCCAGCATACCGGGATTCGCACCTCTGATATTTGAAATCGAATTAGTAGCAAAGCCGGAGGACTAAGATGGCGGAAACAAAGTCAGCAGTACCAGTCGAACTCGGCACAGAAAAAATCGGAAAACTACTCAAGCAATATGCCCTGCCTGCCATCATAGCGCAGACAGCGGCATCGCTTTATAATATGGTGGACAGCATCTTCATCGGACAGGGTGTGGGACCTCTGGCCATTTCCGGCCTGGCAGTGACCTTCCCTCTGATGAACCTCTCCACTGCGTTCGGAACTCTCATAGGAGCAGGTGCCGCAACGATGCTTTCCGTCCTTCTGGGACAGAAGAACTACAAGGCGGCAAACAAGGTCCTCGGCAACGTGGTGACCCTGAACATAATCATAGGATTCGTATTCATGACCCTGGCCCTGATCTTCATCGATCCTATCCTATACTTCTTCGGAGCGAGCGAGAACACTCTCCCCTATGCCAAGGAATACATCACCATCATACTTATCGGAAACATCATCACCCATCTGTACTTCGGTCTGAATGCAGCGATGCGCTCTTCCGGAAGTCCGAAAAAAGCGATGGGTCTGACAATCTTCACCGTGGTCTTCAATGCAATACTGGACCCTATCTTCATTTTTGTCCTAGACATGGGCATTGCCGGAGCTGCATGGGCTACAGTAATAGCACAGACAGTCGCCATGTTCGTAGTATTGCACCACTTCAACGACAAGAACAGGCCGTTCCATTTTGAGAAAGGGATTGTCCGTCTGGACATGAGAGTGGCAAAGGACTCTCTTGCAATAGGCATGGGACCGTTCCTGATGAATGCTGCCGCCTGTCTTGTGACCCTTTTCATCAACCAGCAGTTGCGCAAATACAGCGGAGACCTCGGAATCGGAGCCTACGGTATATGCAACCGACTGATATTCATGTTCATGATGATATGCATGGGTCTGAACCAAGGGATGCAGCCTATAGCGGGATACAACTATGGAGCAAGACAATATTCGCGTGTTAAGGAAGTGTTCTGGAAGACGGCGAAACTCGCCATGTGCATGACTACTCTCTGCTTCATCGTCGGCATGTTCATTCCAAGACTCGCATGCGGAATCTTCACCCATGACGTCGAACTGCTTGATTTATCTTCAAGAGCCTTGAGGATAATGGTCATCATCTTCCCTATCGTAGGTTTCCAGATGATCGCGACCAATTTCTTCCAGAGCCTCGGAATGGTGAGAAAATCCGTGATCCTGTCGCTCTCCAGACAGATTCTGTTCCTTCTCCCTCTTCTGTACGCCCTGCCTTTGTGGTTCGGCTCTGACGGAGTATGGATGAGTTTCCCGATATCCGACCTCATGGCTACAGTCCTCACGGCCTGGATGCTCGGACGCCTGTTCAAGAAGTTCAACAGACTCAATGACGGAGATGATCCGTCAATATTAGGAAGTCAATTATAGGAGAAACAACCATGGAAAAGAAGATCATCATCACCATCGGAAGACAGTTCGGAGCAGGAGGTAAACTTGTTGCCGATGCGCTTGGTCGGAAACTTGGCATCCCCGTGTACGACAGCGAACTGATCACAAAGGCGGCACAGGACAGCGGATTCAGTGCGGAACTTTTCGTCAGGAAGGACGAGAAAAGGAGTTTCTTCTCATTCTCATCCATCTTTGCCAACGGCTTCAGCACCGACCAGGACAACTACATGAGTGAGAGCGGCCTTTTCAGACTGCAGAGCGAAACCATATCGAAGATAGCCGAAATGGGCTCTGCAATCATCGTAGGCAGATGTTCGGACTACATCCTCAGGGACAGGACCGACACTCTCGATGTATTTCTTACCGCACCCGCTGAAGTCCGTGCCCGTAGAGTCGCAGACCGTGCAGGAATATCGTATGACGAAGCCATGGAGACGCTAGAAAAGAGGGACAAAGGCAGGGAAGAATATTATAACTACTATACCTTCGGAGACTGGGGAAAGGCATCCAACTATGACCTTTGCCTTGATTCCAGCATACTCGGCATAGAAGGCACGGCAGATTTCATAATCGATTTTGCCCGCAAGGCTGGGCTGTTTTAAACTATGAAGAAAACAACCGTTCTGACCATACTCATCATAGCAGTCGCACTTGCAGCAACTGCATCTGTCATATTTCACAAACCTGTTCCCAAACCGCAGGAACTGGCAAAGCCAAGGGTCTATCTGAATCAGACACTGTGCAATGATTCATCCTCGATTGACGAATTAACAGGCCTGGACAGAAAGGTGGAGGCGTATCTCAGGAAATGGGCCATGAAAGGCGCCTCTCTGGCCATCACACGAAACGATTCCCTCCTATATGCTAAAGGATACGGCTGGGCTGATGAAGAACTCGGAATCAGAATGGAGCCCTCGCATATCCTGCGCATGGCATCGGTATCGAAACTCATCACTGCAGCAGGCATCATGGTATTGCAGGACAGGGACTCACTGAGCATAAAGGACACTGTATTCGGTCCTTCAGGCATACTCAAGGATGTAGAATTCGCATCTGTCATAAGGGACAGAAACCATCATAAGATCACCATAGAGCATCTTCTCAGACATCAGGGAGGATTCTACAGGGACCCTCTCTTCTCGTCAAGGGACGTGAAGCATCAGTTGCAGTTGGATTGTCCGCCTTGCAAGGAGGATTTCTTCGGACTCGTGCTGAAGCACAACCTCAGGTTCATGCCGGGCTCATGGCAGAAATACTCCAATTTCGGTTATCTCCTGCTCTCTGAGATCATCGAGCAGGTGTCCGGAATGCCATATGAAGAATTCATCCGCAAGGAGGTTCTTGCCCCAGCGGGATGTTTCGACATGCACATAGCGGGTACGTATTATAAAGACAAAAGGGAGAATGAAGTCCGTTATTACACACATGAAGGTGACGGCAAATACATCGAGGAATACAACGACAGCGGCGTGATGGTGGAAAGGTGCTACGGAGGCAACAACATTCCTCTTCTCAGTGGTGCCGGTGCATGGTGCGGATCCCCTGCCGAAATAGCACGACTTGTGGCCTCGATTGACGGTCGTCCTGAAGTCCCGGACATCATTTCGCAGGAAGCCTTCGGGCAGATGATAGAATACTTCGACAAGGAGACATTCTCACTTGGATGGAATGACACCACACCCGAGAAGGGATGGAGCCGTACCGGGACCCTTTCCGGCACATGCGCACTCGTACGTCAGTATCCTGACGGAGAATGTTGGGTGATGATAACCAACACCAGCACATACCGCGGACCAGGCCAGGCCCGTTACACCGAGGCACTCTTCAACCAATGCCGCGAACTATATAGCGACAAACTTCCGAAACGCAACATGTTTGAATGACATTATCTAATATATGAAACAATACGGGGTAGCAGAACTGCTACCCCGTATCCGTATATCAGACTGAAGAATTACCACCAGCGTGGGTCACCGACCTTTGAAGTCTTCATTTCAGCATTTGTGAGTTTGAATGAACCGTTTGCTGAATCTGCACATGGGTCAGCCTCAAGTACTCCACCGCCATTTCCAGTCGCGGTAGCCTGGTCGACAGGACCGGTCCAGAACGCTGTTGAAGTACAGTTGTAGAACCAGTTGTTGTTCATCACAGGGACCTGAGTGCCGGATTTTGCCAGGATTGTCTTTTCACCTGTCTCGTTCAGGAAGAGGTTGTTCTCAACCACATAATTTGCTGCGAGATCAGCAGAACGCACATACAGGATAGAGTTGCCTGCCTCGATAGAAACCGCTGAGAAAGTGTTGTTTCTGATAGAAGCACTCTTCACTGTTGTCGCATCCTTTCCGTCAAGACGGATAAAGTCACGGCCACCATTATAGAATGTCGAGTTTTCAATGACAACGGCAGCATACAACTGTTTTCTGATGTCGATCATACCCTGGCCTGTTCCCATATCGTGAACAAGAAGTCTGTTGAATGTCAGGTTATTGACAGTTCCTTCTGCATTGCCATAGAACAGACTCTTCTTGTAACCGTAGATTTCGCAATCACGGATGATGATATTGGTTGCCGCAAGAGCACCACCGACTTCGAAAGCATTGCCCATAGCCTCTGCATTTCCGCTGAAAGCGATTCCCTGAGCAGTGAATGATGTCACTCCTTCAATGAACTTGACTCCACCTACCACAACAGGCTTGACACCAGCCTTGCTTACTCCCTTGAGGACAAGAGGTGTATTGATTGTAAGGACGCCCGATGAGAATGAAGTGGCAGTTTCCGGAGCCGCTGTGAAGTCATAAGTACCGGCATTGAGGGAGATGGTTGTCTTACCGGCATCAAGGGCTGTAATCAGTTCCTCAAGGTTAGATACAGTGATTTCTGTGCTTACGCGTCCGGCATTAGGATTCCATCTTGCTGCACCTACATTGCTGCTGAGACAGAGAGCGTCAACGAGGGTATAATCACCGTTCGCAGCATCCTTTACAGGATCTGCCGCAAGGACAACACCACCGTTTCCGGTTGCAGTCGCCTGATCGATCGCTCCTGCGAAGAACTTCTCTGAAGTACAGTTATAATAGAAGTTTCCAGCCATTGCAGGAACCTGGTCACCAGCCTTCGCCATAAGGTTGTTTTCACCGTTTTCATTGAGGAAGAGGTTTCTTCTCACTGAGAAGTTGATGCCCTCTGCGCGTACATGGAAGATACCGTTGCCATGATTCAGAGTAACGCCATCGAATGTATTGTTGTCGACGTTGATACCTCCGGTAACGGTCGTCTTGTCTGCACGGAGGAAATCACGTCCACCGATAACGGTATTGTTCTCAATCGAGAGATTGACAACAGAACTCTTTCTCAAATCAATGGTTCCCTGGCCGCCGCCGAGTTCCTTGATGATGTTATTACGGATAACAATTGACGTAGCGGCACCACCGGTATTATCATAGAATACAGACTTGCCGGCCTTGCTTATGATATTGTTGCGGATGACGATCTGTTTTGCTGCAATAGCCTCCTTGACATTGAAGATATTGTTGGCACCGTCACCTTCAACTGCAAGATTCTCGAATACGAGGCTCTCGACACCTGCAAGGAGATCTATCTGCTTGATCTTGATCACTGGATACTCTCCATTGACAACCTCACCATTGACATGCATAGATGCAGCAATCGTGATGTTTTCAGCAGAAAGATCATATGGAGATCCGGCCATAGCGAACTTGATGTCAGTCTTTCCTGCATCGATAGCAGCCTGGAACTCGTCAGCACTGTTGACAGTGAAGCATGTATCATCGCCTGCTGCATAAGAAGGGTTCCACTTAGGAGCACCGACTCTGCAACTCATGGCAAGTGCACTTGTAAGAGTATAGTCACCGTTTGCAGAATCCTTTACAGGATCAGTTTCAAGGATCACACCGTTGTTTCCTGTAGCGATTTCCTTAGTGATGAGTCCTGAGAAGAATGCCTCTACACAATTGTAATAGAAGTTCTTGGCCATATAAGGAACCTGTACTCCGGAGGTCTTCGAGAGAGTATTATTGCTCTCAGAGGTCTGATTGAGGAAGAGGTTTCCGATTACTTTGTATGTAGGGACTTCCTTTCTTACATAGAAGAATCCGTTTCCGTTCACACCATTGTTCACAGCATCGAATGTGTTGTTCATGATGAGGACTTCACCTGTGTTGCAGTTTGCATCAAGACGGATGAAGTCACGGCCACCGGTGATGGTAGAATTCCTGATGATCACAGAGCCGTATGTACCCTTTCTGAAATCAAATACACCCTGACCTGTTCCCCAGTTCTTGGTCTGTACGCCGTCAAATACGAGTCTGTCGATATTAGCGGTTTCATAGTTACCATAAACTACAGACTTAGAATATCCGTCAAGTACAGTGTTCTCGACAACTACTTCTGTCGCTGTCATGCCAGCCTCAGGAAGAGTGATGAAGCATCCTGCACCCTCTGCATCAGTGAAGTTAAGGTTGCTTACCTTGAATGTACCCACTTCACCTGAAAGGATGAATGCACCGTTTACATTCACTGTTCCCTGACCGATGAGGGCAAGAGGAGCAATCACTGTAAGTTGCTTTCCGACATCATAAGTTCCTTCAGCAAGGTAGATTTCAGGCTTGCCGGCATCGATTGCAGCAAGGAGAGACTCGGAATCACTTACAACAAGTTTAGACTCGTCTCCTGCTGATGCCTTAGGAAGAACTGCAAATGCTACAGAACCCGGGTCTGACATAGTATTATAGATGTCACCCTCTGCTGGATTTGCATAGACATCCACCTTATAACTTCCCGGATCAAGCATTCCGGTAGTCTTGGCCTCAACAAGATATGCAGGGGCCTCAGTCGCTTCAACCGGATATGTCTTTCCGTTGAATACTACAGAATAACTTCCTGCATTTGGAACAGGCTCCCATGTGATGTTGATGTCTGTACCCTCACCGGCAGTGAACGATTCAACGTCAGCAGCAGGTACTGGAGCAACAAGAGCAGTGTTGACCTGACTGAGGTCAAGAGCCCATGCAAGAGCACTGAGACCGATAGGACCGGAAGCATACACATAGACAAGAGACTCTTCAGTGATATCGCTGATGAGGATCTTCTGGTTGGTTGTATTATGAGCGTTAGCCAAAGCACCGCCCTTGATAGTCGCCGCAGAACCGTCAACAGGCCCTACCGCTACCACGAGATGATTGCCAAGACCCTCAGGATCCACAGCGTTGATATATACGGAGCCCGGCTTGTCAACCTTGAATGCCACATAACCGTCGAGAGGAACATTCTTCTTGGTCACAGTCGCTGCAGAGAAGTTGATCGCACCACCTTCAACAGCAAGTTTCACATCGCCAGCACCCATGTAGAGATAATCTCTTACCATGTGCTTTTCAACTGTTCCTGTGAAATATCTTGCATCAGAGAAGTCCCATGTATGAGCACCTTCAAGACATGCGAGAGTAAGGTCTTCCGCCTTCTCCACAAAGATTACCTGCCACTGAGGTGCACCTACCTTCGCAGAGATGAGTTCTGCATTTGTAAGATTGAACACACCACCCTTCGCATTGTAGCAAGGATCAGCAGAAAGGATGCTTCCGCCGCCTGCAATAGCCTCAGCCTTGGACACCTTATTGTTCTGATCTGCAGCATCTCCGTCAGAGAAGAATTTCTCTCCGACATTATAGAAATGGTTGTTAGAGAACACCAGACCTATTCCCGAAGGAGTAAGGTTGGTGCCGGCCTTACGGATAAGACCACAACCGTCCGGCATGTTAAGGATCAGGTTGTTCTTGAATGTTGCAGTAGTCGGCTTGCCCTTTATACCCATCATACCACTGTTGTTGGTATTGGCATTATTGGCATTGTAACTTACATTCATGAACGTATTGTTCTCAACCTTAAGGTCACCGATCACCGGATTGGCATCGATTCGCAGGAATGTTCTGAAACCATTATATACGGTAGAATTGATTACCTCAAGAGACTTGATGTTTGAAGCGCCACGGAGGTCGATACCGTCACCTCCTACCTCATGTGTCTTATTGACTTCCCATATCACACATCCGTCCCACGCAAGTCTGTCTGTAGTAAGGGTCTTGCCCCACTCATAGAAGAGTCCCTTGCTGAAACCTGTGATGTTACAGTTCTTGAAGAGGATGCTTTCTACAGTCTTGTCTGTAGTACCGCCGTTCTTGAGTTGGATTGCAAAACCATACTTCTCAGCCTGGCCGTTGAGTTCAACGGTCTCAAACTTGATGGCCTTTCCATCATAACCGTCTGCGATATGGAATTCACCGTAGATAACAGGACGTGAGCCGTCTACTCCCTGCTCACCGACCATCTCTACACCTGCAAGAAGGTCATATGCACCAAGATCATATGGAGATCCTGCAGCCTCGACATAGATCATCGGAGCCTTGGCAGCGAGTGCAGACTTCAATGCAGCAGCATCCGCTACCCTGGTATAACCTTCAAGATCAGGATCGGTAAGAGCGACAACCTCACCACGGTTTGCACTCTTGAACCAGATCGATACAGTATAAGATGTGGCCGGCTTAAGACCAGTAACGGTAGCCTGACCTGCAGCGATTTCCTCTGCTGTAAGGTCCCTCTTCTCCACAGTCTCGCCTGCAGCCCACTCGATACGCTCGAGTTCGCTGTCTGTAGCCTCCCATGTAACTGTTACAGACTCAGATGTCTTGGCAGTAAACTCAAGGAACATGTTAGGCTTTACCGCTGTAGTCTGGATAGGATCTTCGAATTCAGCCCACTTCGAATCCTGAAGCACACCGTTCTCATCCACGGCCTTTACGCGTGCATAGAATGTCTTGTCTGCTTCCAGTGAAATCTTGAACGGAAGATCTTCCGGAGCGATGT
This sequence comes from Bacteroidales bacterium, assembly GCA_017474265.1. Taxonomy (GTDB): domain Bacteria; phylum Bacteroidota; class Bacteroidia; order Bacteroidales; family UBA932; genus Cryptobacteroides. The sequence continues at coordinate 11,912 of JAFVHZ010000131.1, forward strand.
TGAATGACTCGAAAAGATCGGTCATCGCTTCATCATTATAGAGTTCGAGAACAAAAAGCGTTGCTCCCTTTGCCTTTACCCAGTTGAACTGGACGTCCTGGCCATTTGAAATCTTGGCACTGAGTTCTGTCGGAACCAGACAGCGGGTCAGAGCGATTTCTTCCTGCAGTTCAGGAATATCATCCGCACAACTCACAGCCGAAACGACGAGAGCGAAGGCCATTGCCATTATTGATAATATTCTTTTCATATATCTGTTTCGGTTTATTAGAATCCGTAGTCATTTATAAGCATACCCTGACTGTTGGTAAGAGTATTGTCGAAGATAGGCCACCACTGACGTGTATCAGGGTCATTCCTGTAAAGTCTTTCAATTCTTTCAGACTTGATATCTTCGAAGTAGTTCTCCACTGGAGCACCCTTTGAATCTGTATATGGCTTCCAGCCGGAACCTGGATCTCCTCCTAACTCACCTTCATTGTATCCGTAAAGTGAAAGAGTATATCCGTCATCATTATACTTATAGTATACGTTTCCGGTCTTGGTAGCAAGGTCATACATCTCAGCCTTTGCCTCGTCCATCTTGGTCTTGAGAAGGTTCCAGCGGATAAGGTCACCCTTGCGGAGGAATTCTCCGACAAACTCAAGAGCACGCTCATCTACGATGGCATCGAAGATATCCTCTTTACTTGCGAGAGAGTTTACATAAGCCTCAGCCTCTGATTCATATCCCTTATAAGCCCTCTTGCGGACTTCAAGAAGATACTTCTTTGCATTTGTAGGATCCTCCAACTCATTGCATACCTCAGCAAGCATAAGGAGAATATCGGAATACCTCATATATACAGGCTTGATACCATCGTCATTTCCTCCGCCATAGCCCTGGGTCTCCATCCAGTCGAAACGATATTTTCCGAAATACCATGAACCTGCTCCGGCGAGAACACAAAGATCATCACCCTCGACGTTTGTCTGAAGGAAGTTCACGCAACTTACATCACGACGCTGATCCTTTCCTGTTCTGTCATACTTGAAGAAAAGCGAAGGAACAGGGCCTGCAGTTCCACCGTGATTTGATGTTGAAGGATTCCACTTTGTATATCCTTCATTGCGCACGGCGAATGTATAGTTCCAACGTCCGCGGGCATCTCCGAGAGGAATAGAGAAGATGACTTCCTTTCCTGCTGCAAGATCGAAGTTATTGAAATCCCTCCAAAGTTGCTCATAGTCGGAATAAAGTTCAAGCCCAGAATTAGTCACCACATCCTCAAGAGCAGCCTTGACCTTAGGATAAAGGACAGCCTTTGAGAGTTCAGGATCGCTGGACAATCTTACAGAACCTTTGTTTCCTGTATTGACAAGGCCGTCATCAGGACGCTGAGCATATCCGGATGCCATAAGCGCAAGACGTGCATAAAGTCCCTTTGCAAAAGCAAGACTAGGACGGTCTGTCTTCATTGTCGCGTCGCTCTGACCTGGCCATGCAAGATAATCGAATGACTCTTCCAGATCGGCCAGAAGTTGTTTGAAGATGACATCCCTGTCTGACTTCGGAAGATAAATGGTCTCTGGTGTGATAGGTTCGAAACGTGCCGGAACCTCACCGAAAGCCTTGAGAAGTTCGGTATAGATAAGTGCACGAGCCACAAGGGCTTCACCCAAGAGTTCGGCCATCTTCGGATCTTCCTTCACATTACCATAACTGCGAAGGCCTTTCACACAAAGATTCGCACGCTCCACACCGACCATAAGTTCATTATATGGTCCATTGGCCAGGTTCAATTGTCCGTTGTTGGTCTTGATTGCATACTGCACGATATCACTCTTCTCATCGGCTTTCTTTTCGCCACTGTCAAGATATATTTCGATATCAGTATTGAATCCATACCAAGGAAGGTAACGTCCACGATGAGAGTTCGTATGGCCGAATACTTCATATATTGAGAAGACATTGAATTCTGCCAGATCATACTGGGAGAATACGTTCGGCTCGTCAAAAGCGGAAGGAGTCGGGCTTGTAAGGTCACAAGAAGTCACGCTCATCGCAGCCAACACCCCTGCGCCGATCAATATTTTATTTATCAGTTTCATAAATTCTAATTTTTTAGATTCTTCACTATGTTCAGAATGACATATATTGTTCAAAATGACATATGATGAATTAGAAAGTAATGTTGGCTCCGACTACGAATCCGATACTCTTAGGATATGCCGCATAATCGACTCCTGGAGTAAGAGGGGTTGCACGGCGGGTATCCACTTCCGGATCATAGCCTGAATAGTTTGTAAGGCAGAAGAGGTTGGTTCCTGTCACATAGAAACGAAGTTTCTGCATCTTTATCTTCATGGTCCACTTCTGAGGAAGGGTGTATCCGATGGTCGCTGATGTGAGGCGGAGGAAAGAACCGTCCTCGACAGCCCAGTCAGTGAAGATTGCGTTCTGGCATGCCGGCGACCACATTGTCGTACCTGCATTCAGAGCATCAAGAGCAGCAGGATCTGTGATCTGCTCACCGGTAGCCCAGTCGATGTTTGTCCATCTCTTGTCTGACTCCATTGTGCTCAGAAGGTTACGCTTCTTGAACTTTCTTGAATGAGAGAACTCGATCTTGTTGGCATTGTAGATATCGTTGCCGAACACATAGTTGAAGTTAGCCGAGAAATCAATACCATAGAGATAACCGGTAAGGTTGAATCCACCTGTTCCGAGAGCAAGAGCGTTTCCTATCACGGTCTTGTCTGTGGCGTCGATCTTTCCGTCACCGTTCTGGTCTTTAAGTTTGACAGATCCAGGGCCGAAGTAGTTTGAGCCGACAAGTCCTGAAGCGTCAACTACGCCTTCCTTTGCCACCCACTTCTTTCCATCGTGTGTGAAGTCACTTGCAGCATAACGTCCAACAACCTCATAACCGTACATCTGACCGAGAGGCTGTCCAGGAAGGACTACGAAGTCCGGACCAAGTTCTGTAGAAGCCCAGGTAGACTCAGAGTCGATTCTGTCAAGACCACCAAGACTGAGGACCTCGTTCTGGTTGATACTGATGTTTGCTCCGAGAGTGAGACCGAAGTTCTTCTTCTCGACTATCACGAAGTTGAATGTAGCCTCGAAACCTTTATTGAGTGTAGAACCGATGTTCTGGTACTGATAGTCATATCCTGAACCTGCTGTAGGGAACTGGATGAGGAGGTCTTTTGTAGTGTTGTTGTAGAACTCCAAAGTAGTATTGATGCGGCCTTTGAAGAACGACATGTCGAGACCGATATTGTGAGAAATGGTAGTCTCCCAGGTAAGGTCAGGGTTAGGCATGATGGTCTTGCCGCCGACCTTTGTAGTAGTCCAGTATGTATCGGTATTAGAGAGCCATGTCGAAGCATTTGCAGAGAATGTCATTGATGACACACCTGTAGGGATGTTGTTGTTACCTGCTGTACCGTAACTGTAACGGACCTTGAATGTATCCATCACGTCACCCGCCTCATACCATGGCTCGTTCGAGATGGTCCATGATGCAGCAGCAGACGGGAAGATACCCCACTGGTTACCTGCAGCGAACTTTGATGAACCGTCGGCACGGAGAGTTGCCGATACAGAGTATCTGCTGTCATAGTCGTAGTTTACACGTCCGAAGAATGAAAGCAGTTTGTCATCTGCATTGAAATAGTTGTTAGATGATATTGCAGTACCTGAAGCCATGAAGTTCCAAGCATCAGCAGAAGTGAAGAATGAAGGGAAACCCTCGACTGTAGTCGATAATGTGTTCGACTTGGTGATGATGAGTTCCTGTCCGAGGAGCACGTCAAGTTTGTGCTTGTCATTCTTGATG
>JAFVHZ010000132.1 GCA_017474265.1 Bacteroidales bacterium
GGGAGCGGACATCCTCCGCGTCCATGATGTGGCAGAAACAGCCCGCACAATATCTCTCTACCGCCTCTTGAAATAAGGTTCAGGCTTGCTCTTGTTAACATTTTGTTACATTTTCTTTGAAATTAAAAATATAATTTTTTACCTTTGTCGCTTATTCGTTTGACTATGAGAACAGTTTTAATCGCAATATCACTCTTCATCTCGACACTTGCATTCGCGCAGGTGCCGTCCGTCAAGGTTGAAAACTCAAAGGGCGAATCCTTTGATACAAAGACTCTTGTAAATGCAGGCAAGCCGATGATAGTATCTTTCTGGTCAACTTCCTGCAAACCTTGTATCCGTGAACTTGATGCAATCTATGATGCGCTTCCTGACTGGAAGGAGAGTGCGGATTTTCAGGTGGTGGCTGTTTCGACTGACGACAGCCGCCTTCTTGCCAAGGCTCGTTCATTTGCAGAAGGCCGTGGCTGGGGAGAAGACTACCTCCTTCTTTTTGACAAGAACCAGGACTTCATGAGGGCCATGAACGTGTCTCAGGTGCCTCACGTATTTGTTCTTGACGCAAAGGGCAGGATCGTATATTCTCACACATCCTACCTTCCTGGTAACGAGGTGGAACTTTTTGAGGCCATCAAGAAGTGCAGATAATCCCTCCCCACGAACTTGACTCCCTATGAAAAGACTTTACACACTCATGCTATTGCTGTTTCCTATGCTGATTTCAGCACAGGAGAAGGATTGGGGACGTGTGTCTGCAAGTCTGGAATCCACGCATCATATATATGTTGATGATGTGAAGAATAATTTCTCACCGACAGAAGATTATTCTCTGCGATATCTCGACGGAGGTATATATGCCAGCAACAATTATCTCAAGGTCGATTATTACAAGGGCAGGCTTTCTGCCGGCATGCAGTTGGAGGGCTATTTCCCTACAACAGTCGGCTATCCTCTGTCCGAGAGCATGCTGACCCTGAGCAATCTCTATGTGAACTGGGCTGACAGGGATTATAGCGTGACGGCAGGTACTTTCTACGAGCAACTCGGCAGCGGTCTTCTTTTCCGCAGTTGGGAAGACAGGGCCTTGGGTCTGAACAATGCCATATTGGGCGCCCGTGCCACTTACGGTTATAAGGACATCGTTTCGGTAAGAGTATTCGGAGGTATGCCAAGGGTTGGAAAGGTGACGGCTGATGCCTATGCGTCAGACAAGATATTCTCCCTCGGTCTGAACAAGACCATTGTCGCTGCGGCAGATGCAGGCTTTTCATTGTCGGAGTGTTTAGGCTGGGACGGCTCAATACTTTCATTTGAGGGTTCCTTCCTTTACAGATATGAGCAGATGCCTGAGTATCATATGCTGGACGGGAACAATATCGGTTGGTCGGCACGTGTGAATTTTGACAAGGACGGATTCTATGTGAAGGGAGAGTATGTGGGAGCAGGCAAGAAACAGTCCCTGGATTTCGGTGTGATGGACGGTAATGCCCAGATCGTCGAACTGGGATATAACAGCAGGGGTCTTGGCGTTTCTGTGACAGGACGAAGATTATATTTCATGCGTATCAGCGGTAACATATCTATATCCAGTAGA
>JAFVHZ010000133.1 GCA_017474265.1 Bacteroidales bacterium
AGGCGGAAAATTCTTATCAAATTCCTCAACAGCAGCTTCATCCTCACAAGGAGCATCTGCGTCATTAGGACGATAGAACCATTTTCTGCCATCAAGAGCATCCTCGCTGAAAACCTTTACAAGAAGTGCCGCAGGGAAAATGTCTCCCTCAAAGCAAACGTTGTACTTCTTACAGCTCTTATAGCCACGTGCAACATAATTATCGGGATTTCCGAAATTAATAACCGTGTCGTATCCCATGTTCTTTACGATTTCAAAAGTATGCTCCAGAAGTATTCTGCTGAATCCTCTGCGCTGATAGTCAGGGATAGAGCATTTTGTACCGATGTGCCGCAAGAAAGTCGAAAAGGACGGCAATAAGAGCACGATCATAGTTCCCGCCGTCAGCAATCTCTGCTTTGTCCACACTACCAGAGCCTTCCTGAACGAATATTTCTCCACCATGGGAGAGAACAGAAGCGCGCATTTCATCTGGGACAAGGCAAACAAATGCCCGATAACAGTGCCGGATAAAGCCATGCAGGACTTCATGCAGATAAGCAAAGTCATGGCTGACGACATACTCTATCTGAAGGACATAACCGAAAAACTCCAGGCCGGTCAGAAGGTCCGTGTCCTGGACGGACCGTTCAAAGGTGTCGAAGGTGTGGTCCTGAGGGTCAAACGCTCCAGAAGAGTGGTCGTGGATTTCCCCGGCCTTCTTGCCATCGCGACCACCTACGTCGACCCTCGCGATCTTGAACTTATCTGAACCTGACCTGATTCATTGATTTTCTGCCAACCTGCACAACAATTCTACGGGGGGGGGTATTAATGCCGTCAAATACTTGTCATTTTATTATATTTTCCGTATTTTTGCGAATATTATACGGGACAAATAAATGCTGAATTGTACCCTGCTGCTGGATAGCGCAACTCGATTCGGCCTGAGGCAAGGCAACTTTGAATCTGCCTGTGACGCTGGGAAAAAGACTCTTTCCGGTGTCCTATTTTCGTATCATACAGTGACTTGCCTATGTCTTCAATGTGATTCTAACAATTAACCTCAACAGGTATGGGAATAGTTGAACAACTGGTGTCCAAACTTAAACTTGACCGTTTTTTCAGTTCCAAACTGATACTTGCCATAGACCTTCTTGCGTCAGTGTCTGCGTCCATCTGTACTTTGATATTTGTCAAGGTCCTGCTTTCTGATACTGCTGTCAGTTTCGGGTTTTCTACGACATGGATCGCTTTAGGCTTTGTGTTCTCGCTTCTGTACTTCTTCCTTCTGAAGACCTATAGGACCATCATCCGCCACTCTACCCTCAAGGAATTTGCCAAGATCTGTCTTGCATCTTTCCTTAAGTCAGTTTCGGTATGTGCCGTAATGATGGTTCTTCCGTTCGGCGATACATTCTATGCGGTACTGGCATTGCTTGACCTGTCGCTTACGATCATCTTCCTCCTCATGATAAGGGTAGTGATGATCATCATGTATGACACTCTTCGCGAAAAGGTCATATCGTCAAGGAAGAGAGTCAATGTCATGGTGTATGGGGTGGATGACAAGTCAGTGGCAGTCGTAAAGCGCCTTGCCAACTCAAGCCATTACAACATCATCGGCTATCTCAACTTCGGCCGCAGGCTCAGAGGACAGAACATCGACGGAATAAAGATATTCTATTTCGAAGGCAAGTCGGATATCAGACTCTTCCGTGACAGATTCTTTGTGGATGCAATACTCTTTGCTCGTGAAGACACTCTAAAGGTAGAGGCTGACCGTCTGCTCAACTACTGCGAAGAATATGGAATCAAGGTACTTGTCGCTCCTGACATTGACGAAGTCATCGACGGAAAGGTGATGAAGAATTCTATCCGTGAGGTGAAGATCGAGGATCTTCTCGGACGTGACGAGATCAAGATATCCATGGATAAGATCATCGAGAACTTCAGCGGCAAGACTGTGCTTGTGACCGGTGCAGCGGGATCCATCGGATCTGAACTCTGCCGTCAGTTGGCGTCTTTCGGCCCTAAGAAACTTGTCCTCTTCGACAACGGCGAGACCCCGATGCACAACCTACGTCTCGAACTCGAGGAGAGGTTCAAGGAACTTGACTTCGAACCGGTGATCGGTGACGTGCGTCAGGAACCGCGTCTGGACTATGTGTTCAGAAAGCATCGTCCGCAGGTGGTCTTCCATGCTGCAGCATACAAGCACGTACCTCTGATGGAGGAAAATCCTTGCGAGGCAGTGAGAGTGAACGTGGCAGGATCGAAGAACGTGGCAGACAAGTGTATCCAATACGATGTCGAGAAGATGGTGATGATCTCTACAGACAAGGCGGTCAACCCGACGAACATCATGGGCTGTACAAAGCGCCTTGCGGAAATCTATGTGCAGTCTCTCGGACTTGCTCTTGAAAAAGGAGAAATAAAAGGAAAGACAAAGTTCGTCACCACCCGTTTCGGAAACGTCCTCGGCAGCAACGGATCGGTGATCCCGCGGTTCAGGGAACAGATAGCAAAGGGCGGTCCTCTGACAGTGACCCATCCGGAGATCACAAGGTTCTTCATGACCATTCCTGAGGCATGCCGTCTGGTGATGGAGGCAGCAACGATGTCGACCGGCAACCAGATCTTCGTCTTCGACATGGGCGAGTCGGTCAAGATCGACACTCTGGCCAGAAGGATGATCACACTCGCGGGATTCGTTCCGGACAAGGACATCATGATCGAGTATAGTGGCCTCAGGCCAGGTGAGAAACTATATGAGGAAGTCCTTTCTACGAAGGAGAATACCGACCCTACGAGTCATGACAGGATCAGAATCGCCAGGGTGCGTCAGTATGAATACGGCCGCGCACGGACAACAATGGAAGAACTAGAAGACCTTGCTCTCAAGGTGAACATACCGGATATGGTACGGCTGATGAAACGTACAGTACCGGAATTCCTGAGCAAGAACTCCGAGTTTGAGAAATACGATTTGGAAATAAACAGAAACGATTTTATATAATGCTTAAGAAACTTACAACATTATTTTTTGTATCATGTGCCCTTGCGTTCGCTTCAGTGCCCGCAGGGGCTCAGATGTCTGATGACGCTGTGATCGCGTACGTCAAGGATGGTATGGCGACAGGAAAGTCACAGAAGGATATGGCTAAGGAACTTGCGGCAAGAGGTGTTACTCAGGCGCAGGCAGAGAGAATCAAGGCCAAGTATGAAGAGGAGCAGGCTTCTCAGACAGAGGCTGCCAGAGTGGCAGGAGTCCAGGAGCGCCAGAGAAGAGTCAATGACGGAGCCCTTTCGACTGATGCCGGTGATATAGATGCAGTATCAATGGAGATTGCCAATCCTGGTGCTAAGAGTGTATTCGGACGCAATATCTTCACCACCGGCGGTCTTACCTTTGCACCAAGTGCAAACCTTCCGACCCCGGTCAACTATGTCCTCGGCCCTGGCGATGAAGTCATCATCGACATCTGGGGCACCAACCAGGCCACCATCCGTCAGACCATCTCGCCGGATGGCACCATCAACATCCCTGACATCGGAATGATCAACCTCAACGGAATGACCATCAAGGAGGCCGATGCCTTTATGAAACGCAAACTCGGCCAGATATACTCAGTGGACGGAGAGGATGCCAAGTCAGAAATCAAACTGACCCTCGGCAACATCAGGACCATCCAGGTCAATATGATGGGAGAGGTTGCCAACCCGGGTACATATTACCTTTCGTCTCTTTCAAACATCTACCATGCCCTACACAGAGCAGGCGGTGTGAGTCGTCTTGGAACCCTCCGCGACATCCAACTCATCCGTAAGGGAAAGGTGATTGCCCATGTCGACATCTACGACTTCATCCGTGACGGCAAGATGACCGACATCATCCTCGAGGAAGGCGATATCATCAATGTGCCTACCTATAATATTATAGTAGACATCGCAGGCAACGTAAAGCGTCCTATGTCTTATGAACTCAAGGAAGGGGAGACTCTTGCCGATCTTGTAGACTATGCTGCAGGATTTACTGGAGATGCCTACACCAAGAATGTACGTATGATCCGTAAGAACGGATCGGAGTACCAGATATTCACGATAGACGAACCGGAGTATGCAGGTTTCAGACTTGTCGATGGAGATGCCGTCGCTGTCGGAGCAATGCTTGACAGGTTCGAGAACAGGATCGAGATCAAGGGCGCAGTATATCGTCCAGGTACTTATCAGTTGGGAGATGGCATCAGTACAGTAGCCCAACTCATTGCAAAGGCAGAGGGACTTAAGGGAGATGCATTCACCAACCGTGCACTCATCACCCGCGAGCGTGACCAACGTACAGTTCGCTCACGATCCAGTATCTGACCGAATCATCGTTATCGAAATTAACCCACGTACTTCTCGTTCTTCCGCTCTTGCCTCTAAAGCAACTGGTTTCCCAATCGCTTTAGTATCA
>JAFVHZ010000134.1 GCA_017474265.1 Bacteroidales bacterium
ACTGGCCGTGCTGCACCTCATGCTGAACTTCCGCAAAAAATGACTTATTACCATTTTGTAATTTATAAGAAGTCATATAACTTTGTAGCATACAATTTGATTGTATAAAACCTAAACATGCTTTTATGAAAATATATGACTTCAAGGTACGTAACGCCAAGGGTGAGGAAGTGCCGATGACAGAGTATCAGGGAAAGGTTATTCTGATCGTGAACACCGCTACCGGATGTGGATTTACACCACAGTATGAGGGTCTGCAAAAACTGTATGATAAATATCGGGACAGGGGACTGGAAATCCTGGATTTCCCTTGCAACCAGTTCGGTCATCAGGCTCCGGGAACTGAAGAGGAGATCCAAGAGTTCTGCACATTGAAATACAAGACGACATTCCCGTTGTTCTCAAAAATCGATGTGAATGGAACGAATGCAGCTCCGTTATTCACATTTCTTAAAAATCAGAAAGGGGGATTCCTTGGAGATGACATCAAATGGAATTTCACAAAGTTCCTCGTCTCACGTGATGGAACCGTTGTCAAAAGATATGCTCCGATGACGACTCCGGATAAGATTGAAAAGGACATATTGAAACTGCTATGAATCAGATGCTGAAACTGGAGAACCAGTTGTGTTTTCCGCTCTACGCTTGTGCAAAGGAGGTGATCAGAAGATATACGCCTCTGCTTGAGCCACTTGGACTGACATATACTCAATATATAGCAATGATGGTGATGTGGGAGCATAAGTCCATCAGTGTCAAGGATATGGGGAAACTTCTTTACCTTGATTCCGGAACATTGACCCCTATGCTCAAGAAAATGGAAAAGGCTGGATGGATAAGAAGGAAAAGGTCGGAAAATGACGAGCGTGTAGTGATGGTCACCATAACTGAGAAGGGAGAGAAACTGCATGATGAGGCATCGGGAGTTCCTTCAAAGATGGCAGGATGCGTGACTCTTGAGAGTGGAGAAGCAATGCAGTTATATACACTCCTGCATAAATTGATGAAGACTTTTTAATGACAATGACTATGGAAACTTACAAATGCTCAACATGCCCGATGAGGGCGAAGCACGATGCCAGGCCAACTTCTTTTACAGGCCGATTCTGGAGATGGCATATCAATTTCTGTCCAGGCTGGAAGGCATATTTCAATAGCCTTTCTGATTCTGAAAAAATAGAAATCAGAAAGAAGTACAATTTTACAAAGTACTGATACCAGATGGAGAAAAAGCATTTGTACTTTGTTGCCGGTCTGATCTGGGGAGTTCCCGGCATAATTATCTCTATCAAAGGAATCAGTGCATACAGAATGCAGCCGTCAGAGAATCTCTGGTGGCTGCTGCTGATTACCATTTGTGTCTTGTCAGGTTTCTTCCTGATGTTCCGCAAGATAGTGAACAGATACTGCAGGAGGATAGCCTCATTACCTGAAAAGGTGAAAATCTGGCAGACATTCCCGACTCGTGGATGGGTTCTCCTTATTTTCATGATGGGCCTTGGAATCGCTCTCAAGCATATTCCAGCCATTCCGTCTGCTTTTATCGCATCTTTCTATTCCGGCCTCGGACCTATGCTGGTGTTCTCATCCTTAAGATTTATGGCTGTTCTGAAATGCGGGTAGGATTGTTTTGCGAATAGTCAGATTTACCCGAGGTCAACTATAAGCAAGTACTTTTCACGAGACAGGCACTGGCGAAAAGAAGTGCGAAAATCATCAGGTTCATTGCTGTTCTGCCCAGAAGCGGGTTTATTGCTGATCCAGCAGATTGCCTGAGATCGTGCCAGGTCTTGATATGTAGAACCAGGTAAATCAAGGGAATAGCCAAAGCCCAAACAGGCATGCCAAGCCAGATCGGAATCATGACAAGCATTCCGATAAAGCCGGACAGCAGGTACGCTACGCTCATGACCTTTTGGCCGAAAATCACTACTGTTGTGCGTTTGCCGACTGCAGCATCGTCTTCCATATCCCTATAGTTGTTGACCACGAGTACATTGGCGGCGAGAAGACCGATAGCTAAAGAAGTCTCTAAAACAGGACTTGCAGAGTCCCAGGATGATGTCTGAAGATACCAGGTCAGTACGACCGGCACGATGCCGAAGAAGATAATCACGGCGACATCTCCCAATCCATGGTGTGACAGAGGATATGGCCCTGCGCTGTATGCTAGTGCGAAGCACATGATCAGGATGCCGGCGATGATGAGCCACCAGGGACCGTAAATCAGCATTGCACATCCTACGGCAGCAGCGATTCCTAATGTTATGAATGTCGCTGCTTTCATGGCCTTTGGAGAGATCTCACCTTCCGTTACTCCTCTGCGGAATCCGGCACGTCCTTTCTTGTCTATCCCGTTCTTGAAATCATAATACTCGTTGCCGAAATTGGCTGCTATCTGCGCAAGGATTGCGAATGCGAGACACAGCAGAGCAGGAATTGCCTTGAAGGAGCCGGTCAGAATTGCGCACCCTGTCCCGGCAATCACTCCTGCAACGCTTACAGGAAGTGTCCTGAGCCTCATGGCTTCTATCCAGTGCCTTATCATATCGTTGCCTTTTTGCCTACATACATACGGCAGATGCCGAAAGTCATCGGTGTATGTTCGACTACGGCAAAGCCTGCTGACTTCACATTATTGATGCCATAGAGCGGGCGTGTCTGGAAAAGTACCGAATCCATTTGGTAGTGCATTACGACCCCGTGGTTACCCATGATCCGGAACATGAAAAAAGGAAAGCCCAGGTGGCGGAAATCCTTGCCCGGATTGACACCCGCCTGACCTTTCACGATTTGCGTCTGGTAGGGGGAGAGGGGAAGAATAACTTGGTATTTGATATTGCCCTGCCTGTGGATATGGCAAAACAGGAGCAGGAGATTCGAAAAACGGTTGAAACTGCCTTAATCCGTGAGAACATCAACAATCAAGTTCTCATAAGGTTCAAATGTTTGCCCATCAACCTCTTTAAAAATAACTTCAGGTTTTGAAACTTGAAATTCGTATC
>JAFVHZ010000135.1 GCA_017474265.1 Bacteroidales bacterium
ACCTTTGTGATGTCATGGATTATGACAACTTTTGGAAACAAGATACAGGTATCTGACCCTACGGATGCCTGTTTTCTTTTTCTAAATGGAATTCCAACCGAGGAGATGTACTAAGTAAGGCACAACTACTTTCCTCCTCGGTTTTTATCAGATTGAATCCTCGCCAAAAGAGGCTTGACCCAAGGGTTTTCATCGATGAATTTAACAACCTTACGGAAGTCATTCCACAGGTTCAACATTTCGATACTTACGGGAGCACAAAAGCGACTTACATTCCGTAAGTCGTTTTTCTTTTTTATTCATATTTCATATCTTTACATCTTGAAAACATTTTGGAATATGAAGATAGTCTTTCTTGATGCGGCGACGATGGGAAATGTTTCCTTCGAGCCGTTCGAACGCCTTGGCGAATTTGTCAAATATGAAAGTTCCACTCCGGAGCAGGCAAGGGAGAGGGTAAAGGACATCGATGTCCTTCTCATCAATAAAGTGCTTGTAGACAAGGAACTTATCGATTCCGCTCCAAATCTCAGACTTATATGCATAGCGGCCACGGGAGTGAACAATATTGATGTGGATTATGCGGCATCAAAAGGCATTCCTGTCAGAAATGCCGTCGGATATTCCACCGATTCTGTAGTCCAGTCGACCTTCATGCACATCCTGTCACTCGTCGGAGGTGGGCCGTATTTTGACGAAAGCGTCAAGTCGGGACGGTACTCCAGAAGCGGAATGTTCACAGATCCGAACTGGAACTGGTGGGAACTGGCAGGAAAGACCATCGGCATCATCGGTCTGGGAAATATAGGCAGAAAGGTCGCCAGGATTGCAGAAGCCTTCGGAATGAAGGTGTGTTATTTCTCGACATCCGGCACAGGACATTGTCAGGATTATCCATGTCTGTCTCTGGAAGAACTGCTTGCCAAATCAGATATCGTATCAATACATGCTCCCCTCAACGGCCGCACCATGAACCTCATCGGAAAGGAAGAACTCGCGATGATGAAGCCGACCGCATACCTCGTGAACATGGGACGAGGAGCCATTGTCGTGGAAAAGGACCTTGCAGACGCTGTGGACAACGGCGTCATTGCAGGAGCCGGCATGGATGTATTTGTCAATGAGCCTATTCCTGAAGACCACCCGTACCTCAGGATGAAACATCCCGAGCGCATGCGCCTTGCACCGCATGTAGCATGGGCCAGCATAGAGGCTAGAGAAAGACTGGTCGGAATCATGGCTGACAACATAGCGAAAGGCTGGTAAACCACATGTCAGGCAAAAAGACAACGGAGCGGCACAGGGGCATGGAGCAGGATAGTTCCCTTCCTTATCATGTTCCTGATACACAACTACGTTCTGATATCACGGCTTCTGCTTGACGGCAAGATGAAAAGATATTCCGCAGGCGTCATACTCCTGCTTGTCACATTCTTCCTATACGAATATGCTGCACACGGGGCCAGAATGGGGCTGAACTGTATGCTGGGATTTCTGATGCTTGGGTTCAACCTGGCCATTGTCCTCCTTTTCAAATACCAGCGCGAACAGGAAAACCGGAAGGTTCTTGACAGCATAAGGCTCCAGGAGGAAGTAAGATACCTCAAGGCACAGATCAACCCTCATTTCTTCATGAATATGTTCAACAACATACATGCTATGGTGGAGGTCGATCAGGATAAGGCTCAGGACATGATCCTGGAACTGTCGAAACTCATGAGATATGTATTGTATGAGGGAGACAATTCTTTGACCACGTTTGCAAATGAAGTCAGGTTCATTTCCAGTTATGTAGCCTTGATGCGTCAAAGATATCCGTCTGACAAGGTCAAACTGCCGCCCTTGCTCTTCATCGCTTTTGTGGAAAATGCCTTCAAGCATGGTATAAGTTACAGAAGAATGTCACACATAAGAATTCCTGTCAGCGACAGCAACAAGGATGCGTTCATGCAGTATATTCAGACCTACACGCTGAAGAAATAGAATAATAAAGAGGCCGCCTTCGCTTGAAGACGGCCTCTTGTGCCCGAGATAGGAGTCGAACCTACACGCCGTGAAGCACTCGCACCTGAAACGAGCGTGTCTACCATTTCACCACTCGGGCTTTGGAAAAGAGACTGCAAAGATATAAAATGTTTTTGAAATACGAACTATTTTTGCTTTTCTGCCTCAAATTTTATCACATTATCACATCATAAGCATATACACTTTCCCATCCGTTGACTTCTACTCTGACTTCTGTCAGAGCATAATCGACAGTCACTGCTACGTCCTCCAGATCCGGTGCAGACCAATCATATCCTCCTGCCGACAGATATTGCCCCAATGCAAAAGATCTGGTGGTGACACCATCGCCTTGAACCTGAAGCATCAGGGAATCATCGGTCTGACGTGGAAGAACAACGCTGAAACAGTCTCCGACAAAGTCCGGAACACATTCAAAGTCCCCTTCGACTGGTTCTCCGGACATGTCATATCCTGACACATTGCCGATAACCTTCATATCAAAGGGGAATCCCCCTTCGCCTTCAGTCTTTATCTGCATGACACAATGATTCTTCCTCAGCCGGACCGTATCAGTCACCGTTTCACCGACCGGCATCACGTCAGCATCATACATATATACTTCAGGACAATCCTGTCCAAGTGGAATTTCCATCCCTGCCTCTGATGCCAGTCCGTCATCGTCAGCCCATATTCTCAGATGCAGCATAACCTTCGGCACATACACCGAATACCCAGTCTGAGCGGAAAGGTCCACAGCATCCGACCATATCGTTCCCTCTGCACTTGAAATAAGCAGATCCGCTTCTGAAGAAAACGTTCTTCTGCTTTCACTGAATTCAAGCACCAGAAGGCAAGGACAGGAATCCCTGACTTCCTTGACCGAGCATGCAGTCAAAAGGAACATGCCCATTACGGCACATATTATCCTCATATGCATATCCGTCATCAGGTCCCTTGTTAAAGAACTTCATTGAGGGATCCGCCGGAATCCCAATCAAGCACAGTGACATTGAACATCTCCCCATACTTCTCCATATCTGAAGACGGTTCATCCTTTCCCGGACGAGTAACCTCCAGCGACACATCGTAGACGGCATTCTGTTTCAGTTCCGGCAACGAAATAGGATAACAGCACAACTGTGTCCCGATATAGGCCTCAACCACAAGTCTGGTAGGTCTCGGCTCCCATGGGTCTGCATATGACTCCGCCGAATACGGGTTTGGACAGCAATAGAATGTCTTGCCTACCTGATACTCTACAGACGGAACGAGGATCTTGCCTTCAAGATCATGATATAGGAAGGAATCGCATCCTCCGACGTCTCCTGAATACTCATCCTTGCAATACCATGTTGCCGGTAATACGCCAAGGCTCAGTGACGGTGAAGACAGATACATCTTATCCGCAGGGACATTGATAAGATACACAGACTTCAATTTAAAATCCAGGTCGTTGTAACCGCCCTGCTCAAAACGGGTCACGATACTCTTCAAGCGGATCTTGGACACGACTCTCTTTATGCTTATCGTTTCTGAAGACGACGAAGTAAGTCTTACGATCTTGCTTCCTTCCATCACCAGAGACCCGATGGCATTATGCGACAGGTATGATCTGGCAGACTTAAGGTCGGTAAGTTTCACCATAGAACTCATATCGGGCGCATTACCCAATACCACGACTTCCTTCTGACCGACCGTGCATTGTATCTTTACAGGCGAGCCTATGCCTGTCGTCCTGGCATGTGCCTCCAGCATCCCGGTTTCAAGCGAATATACAAGGATCTGGCAATCAGAAACAGCGGATTCACCGCTATCTGCCTTTGTCTCATAAGATGGAACGGACACTTCCAGTTCAACTGTCTTCTTCTCAGCATCAACTGACGGCTGCTCATTCTTTGTGCATGCAGCCAACGCGGCAAGTGAAACAGCCGCAATCAACATTCTTTTTTTCATAACTGTTTATTAATTTTATTAACTAATACAAACATCTCCGGATCCAGATTGGCCCTATGCTCCAGATATGGATCTCGGGCGATGCTCAATTCATAATATTTCATTGCTTCATCATAGATACCCAGGCGCGAAAGTACCATAGCCTTCAGATAACAGACTTTGGCCTGACCTGTATCCAGACGGTCCAGGACATCAAGGGCTGACCGGTCATATCCGGCAGAAACAAATGCAAGCGCGGAATTATAATCATCATATGGACGAAGAATAGTGACAGCCCGCTTGTAATCCAGTTCCCTCAAGGCGTCCAATCCTTCCATATATACAGTATCAAGTTCCGTGGTATGGACCGTATCCTTCTGCATCCCCACACGATGGAGATGAAAATCAAAACTTACACTGCGAAGTTTCGGATATATCTTTTCTCTGAGATACCTGTATTCGGGCATCTCGGAAATCATCTTTTCCGTCCGGTCCGGATCATCCATGTCTTCCGTCATCGTCAGGATCTTTCTGCGCGCCTGATCACCGATAACAGTGTCATTTGCCACAATGCGTCTGAACTGATCCCAATTCTCCGGCATTGACGAAGTCCTGAGGACCGGCTTCCATTCCGCTGGGACATAATCCTTCATATATTCCCTGACAGCATCTGAACGTGCCGCGGAAAGAAGCGAATTCTGTCGGAATTCTCCTTCCGGAGAACATGAGGCCATGATGACAAGCGAATCCAGTTCATATTCCTTCCGTCCCACAACATCATCGACACAACTGATCACGCGATTCAGTTCCGACGCATTATCAGACAAGGACGTATCCACAACAGCACTGCCTTGCCGGAAATCTATCAATGCCTTCGTGTTGTCATATACCGTCCTCTCCAATATCATCATCCTGTACTTCGGTGTCAGGTCAGCCATGGACGAAAGCGAACTTATATAAAACGTAAGGTCTTCAGGAAAAGGCAGTCGGCAGATGCTCTCGCCATCTTCAAACATCTCACCAGCAAGAGTCACCATCACCTTCTTCAGAGCAGGACGACTTCTGAAAGTATGTACATATCTGTACAGGAAATCTCCATCAGAGGCTGTCAATATCGTATCCAGACGTATTCCTTCAGTCACTATGGGATCCTTGACATAACGGTCATACATCTTGCCCATCCTGGATTTACGTCTTTCGTTATTGCGTATCTTCAAAGTCTTCCTATAATGTTTCAGAGCATCAGCCTGAGTGACGCCGAACAGATTCTCTGCAACCGGATCACTGACAAGAGACGAATCCGTCTTCATGGCATAAGTCTCGGGAAAATGTCTCTGCAGGAATATTTCCAACTGCCTGGTCCATATCAGATCAAGTGAATCGGTAACGATTGAAGAAATGAAGTTATGGTATCTCTGATAGCCTCTCATCTGTCCTGCACGATATGCCTCTCCGGTAATGAAGACAGGCTCAAGAGCAACTGTATCACCTGATATCCGCATCTCCGGATACAGTTTCAACTGCCATCTGGAATCCGACATTCCGGACGGAACCGAAACATCAAAACCAATCGATACATACCCGTCCCTCTCTGCCACATTCCTGAAGCGCGCTATGACCTTGGATGCATTTATGACATCTGTAGCGACCATCTCTCCTGTCTCGCTGTCCCTTATCGCATTCATGATGACCGGACCATCCGAAAGCGACCCTACAATACTGTCAATGTCCACCTCACAAGGGTCATCTTCCGGTTCTTCTTCCGGGACGCTGATCTGCATCGCCACGGCGCCGGAACGGATATCCTGCAATTTCCTCAACGGAGAGCAGGACAGGACAGCAACAGAAAGAACAATCAATATGGTTTTCACATCAGAACACATAGGCCAAGGATATGATGACATCATCCGGAAGCAGGAAGAACTTCTTCCCTATCCGGGTAGTGATTCCACAAACCTGACATGAATACTGCCGATAATCAGCAATTCCCGCCCAAAGACCGGCACCGAACTCCAGATTGAGATGAGGAGTCAGCATGTATGTATAGCCGCAATACAGACCTGCACCATACCTGTCCCCTTCCTCCGTCTTTCTGGACACCATACCGCCTCTGTTATACTCCTGCCATCTTACCTTTCCGGCAAACCACCACCCCGACATTGCATGCCACGGCCAGAGCCTGGCTCCTGCGGAAAACGACAACTGACGGTCCTGAAACTGACGTTCCGGATCTCCCTTACGGAAAGTGAACGGATTGTAGCGCATCCCGGCAGTCACGCTCCAGCGCCTCGACACAGCATAAGAAGCCTCGGCATTGAATGTCCCAAGCCTTGCATACCCAAGAATATCGGTAGACACGCTGAACTTTCTTGCAAATGAGTGGCATGGCATCAGCACAAGAACTATGAACAAAAGGATCTTAGACTTCATAGGCATTGCTATCTGTACCTGTTGAACACCATTTCAATCTCTGAGGTCTTGTCTGGAATAAGGCGCACCAGAGTTCTTTGAAGTTCTTCGACAGAAGTCACTTCCGGACGCAAAGCCCCAAACAGGCCGCTTGTAGATATCCCCTTTTCCTCCAGGAACCTGAATATCTGCGGATAAAACCAGTACGACGTACCGAAAGTCGGATACGAACCTCCGTAGCGTTCATGATACATCTTTGACTCAAGATGATATGCCCACATCTCCCCTACCTCACAGTAACCGGAATTGACACCCGTTCCGTCTCCATAGGTCATCCCGCCGGAAGATATATATGATCCGATTATATACAGGATATACTGGTTCCAGAAAGAGGTTCCGACCTTGGAAAAATGAGATGCATGGGCAAGTTCATGGCAGACTGTGGAATAAATTGACCTGTAGTCATGGTCACCCTCCACACCTACCGTAATATCCGGCAGGAAGAATTTCAACAGCGGAGCAAAGTACCCGAGAAAAGAGGACAGCATGTCGCTGTCAAGAATTGCCCCATGATGCAGCATCACGGCACTCGATGCCTTCATCTTATGGAACAGCCATATCCTGATGTCCTTAGGAGGGAGGGAAATGTCAAGATCATCTTCAGAGCATCGTTCATAATAGTCATATGCTGCATTATTGACAACGCATCGCTTGAAGAGTTTGGTTTCAGAATCTGCTGTGACAGTCATGTTCACTCCCTCGGGACCGGACTTGCCCAATGTGGAGACCGAGGCAGGAACCAGCACCATATTGACTCCTATCGAGAATCCCTTTACATTTTCAAAGACCAGACGATATCTCAGATTGGCCGAAAATTTCTTCGGCATCTCATAATAACCATCCTTATCTGTATAGGCATGAGAAAACTTGACAAAAGAGTTGCATGCCACACGGACACCTGCCACTCCACATGGCTTGCCTTCGCCGTCATGCCTGTCCACAATAGTGATTCTTCCTGAAGGATATACTTTGGAAGCCTTGCTCTCCGGTGCCAGCATATCTCCGTTCCCTGTTATCACATATGCCCCAGCGCGGCGTGCGCCGCTGCATGAATTGCCTGCTTCTCACCCTCCTCAGCCTCGGCGGACTGTTTCCAGAGATTCAGCACAGCATCAAGCTCGGTGCGGAGATTATCCCAGAATAACCGTTCCTCGGCGGACATACCGG
>JAFVHZ010000136.1 GCA_017474265.1 Bacteroidales bacterium
ATACATTTCCATTTGTATCAGTCCCATTATAACATGAAGCTTGTTTGTGAAATCGTGATTGTTAGCCCGCATTGAATCCACAAGATACCTTGTTCCTGCAAGATCCGATAGACGCTCCAACGTTCATCTTCTACATGACGATCGTCTACAGCGTCCTCGCCCCTCTCAAGGACTTCTCAAAGGCAAGTTACAACATTCCTAAGGGTCTTGCATCAATGGAAAGGGTAGACAGAATCATGAATGCCGAGAACGATATAAAGGAGCCCGAGTCTCCGGCAAGTCTGGACGGTTTCAATGACAGCATCGAATTCAATGGAGTTTCATTCAGTTATGAGGACGGAAAGGAAGTTCTTCACGACATCAGCCTCAGCATTCCTAAAGGCCGTACAGTAGCACTTGTCGGCCAGTCCGGATCCGGAAAATCAACTCTTGCAGACCTGATTCCACGATACTATGATGCATGCGCCGGCTCCATCACCCTCGATGGAACGGATATCCGCAACTTCCGTGTCAAGGATCTCAGGAGTCTGATAGGAAACGTCAATCAGGAAGCGATCCTGTTCAATGACACCATATTCAACAACATCGCCTTCGGAGTGGAAAACGCGACCATGGAACAGGTGGTGGCTGCAGCAAAGATCGCCAACGCCCATGACTTCATAATGGAAAAGGAAGACGGATACCAGACGAACATCGGAGACCGCGGAGGAAAACTTTCCGGCGGACAGCGCCAGCGGATAAGCATCGCCAGAGCCATCCTAAAGAATCCACCTATCCTTATTCTCGACGAGGCGACTTCTGCACTTGACACAGAGTCGGAGAAGATCGTGCAGGAAGCCCTCGACAGACTCACATCGACAAGAACAACCGTGGTTATCGCCCACCGTCTGTCTACCATCAGGAACGCCGATGAGATATGCGTACTTCATGAAGGCAGGATAGTGGAAAGGGGACGCCATGACGAACTCATAGCCCTGAACGGATACTATCGCAAACTTCACGACATGCAGTCACTGTAATGAACTGGATCAATAAACGTATTTACATTGCGGCATTCATCATCTATCTCATTGCCGTCTTTGTGCTCTGCTTCATAAAGGGAGAGAACCTACCTGAAGTGGAAAAGTTCATTTTCGGCCTTCCGATGGATAAGGTCGCACATTTCATCATGTTCCTCCCCTTCCCGATATTGGCTTCAATGTCAATAATCAGGAAAGAGCATGGCATAGGAAGAAGCCTTCTCGTACTTGCAATACTGACCATAACAGGCTCCGGCATTGCGTACGGAACAGAAGTGATCCAGGCCCATACAGGCTATAGGGCCTACGAAATTGCAGACTTCATGGCAGACGCTGCCGGCATATGCATCGGATGCGTAGCGACCGCAGCATATATCATCATCCAGAACTACAGAAAATGAAACGGACACTCCTCATAGCAATCTTATTATGCTTCATGGCCATAACCTCCCACGGCCAGAGCGCGATCGTAAAAGACTTCAAGCCTGTATGCGATTCCATGTCAGTGCTGATCCAGGACAGGAATACAGTAAAGGGGGTGCTTAAACTTCAAGCTGTCATGAAGCGTGGATCCACCCTGGATTTCTACTTCACCGAAAGTCTGGGAGACTATCCTTGGAAGAAAGAGGACATCCAATGGTTCAGAAAGAATCTCCGAAATCTGTTTCCTGAAAAATACAGGAAGTACAGTCTTGGAGAAATATACAGCAAAAGAATCGCATACGACAAACTTGTGACACCGGAACTGGGATTCAGCGGCAGTCCGTCGGATTCGAAGCACAGCATAAGCAACCCTCAGAGATCTGCCATAGTCCAGGAACTGGAAGGTCTGAAGTTCAACAAAGGCCTGGAAGGAAGACACATAGCACTGTGGCAGAGTCACGGATACTATTACGACCACAATCAGGACAGATGGCAGTTCCAGAGGCCATACCTCTTCCAGACTGTCGAGGACATGTATACGCAGAGTTATGTCATTCCGTTCCTGGTTCCGATGCTTGAAAATGCCGGAGCCTATGTCCTTATGCCTCGTGAGAGGGATGTTCAACGGAATGAAGTCATCGCAGACAACGACGACACTGACGAGGCCTACGGCATCGCATCATATACGGAAAAAGGCAAATGGAAAGATGCCGGCACCGGATTTGCCGCACTCAAGCCTGTATACGAAGGCCTTGAGAATCCGTTCGCGACAGGTACCGCAAGACAGGCTGAATGCGTGGCGAACGGAAAGAAGAATGTAGCGGTGGCAAAGTGGTGCCCGGACATACCTGAACGCGGAGAATATGCCGTATACATTTCATACAAAAGCAATCCTAAGAACACGTCTTCAGCACATTACACCGTCCGTCATCTTGGTGGAGCAAGCGAATTTGTCGTCAACCAGAAGATGGGAGGCGGCACCTGGATATACCTCGGAACCTTTGAATTCAGTAAAGGATCAGACTGTTATGTAGAACTCACAAACGAGACTCCGGAAGGATACAAGCATGTAGGCGGCAGCGTAGTCAGTGCAGATGCCGTACGTTTCGGAGGAGGAATGGGAAACATCGCTCGTAAGGAAAAGGATTCCGAATTTCCTGCCTCAGTGTCAGGAATGCCAAGATATGTGGAAGGAGCAAGATACTACCTCCAATGGGCGGGCGTATCAGACGAAATATTCAGCCAGAACGAAGAAGAGCAGGACTACAGGGACGACTTCATGTCACGTGGAGACTGGGTGGAATGGATAAGTAGAGGCTCTTCGATGAATTCATCAAAGAAAGGAATGGGAATCCCTGTCGACCTCTCGTTAGGTTTCCATTCTGACGCAGGCATCACTCCGAATGACTCGATTGTGGGAACACTGGCAATCTACACCCTCAGGTCTGACGGCAGTCAGACATTACCTACCGGCGACAGCAGGATGACTTCACGCGAATACGCTGATCAGGTGCAGAGCCAGATAGTCAATGATCTGCGTGAGCAATACGACACTCTTTGGAGCCGCCGTCACATATGGGACCGCAGTTACAGGGAATCACGCACCCCTTCCTCTCCTGCCATGCTTCTCGAACTTCTGTCACACCAGAACTTCGCTGACATGAAATACGGTCTGGACCCTACCTTCAGATTCACCGTCAGCAGGGCCGTCTACAAGGGCATGCTCAAGTACCTGAGCAAC
The DNA here is from genome assembly GCA_017474265.1 of Bacteroidales bacterium. Classification (GTDB taxonomy): domain Bacteria; phylum Bacteroidota; class Bacteroidia; order Bacteroidales; family UBA932; genus Cryptobacteroides. Next base: position 3,184 of record JAFVHZ010000136.1, read on the forward strand.
AGATATGGAGTGCCATATGCAGTACAGCCGCTGCCGGTATCATCCATGGGTGTCAGATTCGGAGGGAAGGGCAAGGCCGTGATAAGTTGGATTCCTGAAGATGACGTAATCGAACCTACTGCTACGCCTAAAGGCTATATCCTGTACATACGCATTGACAACGGAGCGTTCGACAATGGAGTCGTCATAGAAAAACCTGCAAAGAACGGCAGGAGACTTTCCGCAGAAGTGGCATTGAAACCTGGACATATATACAGTTTCCGCATAGCCGCATACAATGACGGTGGAGTGAGTTTCCCATCAGAGACCGTCAGCATCGGCATACCGTCAAAGGAGGGCACAGAAAAGAACATCCTGATCGTCAACAATTTCGACAGGGTAAGCGGGCCGGCATTCGCCGACACTCCGACATATGCCGGCTTCGAAAACAGGCTCGACAGCGGAGTACCCTATATCCGCGATATCTCATACATCGGAGACATGTTCGAATTCCGCCGCGATGCAGAATATCAGTCCAACGACAATGCCGGATTCGGAGCATGCTATTCAGACTATACAGGCAACACCGTCGCAGGTAACACCTTCGACTATCCATACACCCACGGAAAGCATATACTGGAGGCCGGATATCCGTTCTACTCATGCAGCAACGAAGCATTCTGCAGCGACACCACCTTCAGAAGCGACGCATGGACTGTGGATCTTATCTGCGGAAAGCAGGTCACGACCTCTGTCGGAAGCGGAATGAGGCAGAAATACACCGTCTTCCCTGCGGAAATGCAGGATGCCCTGAAGGCATTTACACTCAAGGGAGGAAACATCCTTGTCAGCGGAGCAAACATAGCCACAGACATATGGGACAGCGTCTATCCGGTAAAGACCGACTCACTTTTCAGAGAATCATCCAAGAAGTTCGCTACCGGTGTCTTGGGCTACAAGTGGGCATCATCAAACGGAAGCAGAAAGGGTCAAGTGCGTTTCATCAGGAATGAACAGATAGAAACCGATCTGTCCGACAGACTCGACGTATGCAACGAGATCAATCCTGATCAATATAGTGTGGAGGCCATGGACGGATTGTCACCGGCATCAAAGAACGGTTCCGTCATCATGCGATACGCAGATTCAGGAATCCCTGCCGGCATATGCCACGAAGGCAAAGGATACAGGACAATATGTCTCGGCTTCCCTATCGAAGCCCTTACAGATATTGAAGACATAGATAGGATCATAAGACTAACTTTAGAATATTTCAACAAATGACTGCAAGAGAAGCAGAGATCATCGAACTGATCCGTAAAGAAGTAAAACCGGCCCTCGGCTGTACAGAACCTATAGCAGTGGCACTTGCTGTGGCGAAGGCAATGGAAATCATTGAAGAGAGATGCAGCAGGATGGCATCCTGGCGAATGACGGAAGAGTATTGCCTTGACATCGAGGTCAGCGGCAATATCCTGAAGAACGGAATGGGTGTAGGAATTCCGGGAACAGGCATGGTAGGGCTTCACATTGCGGCTGCTCTTGGTGCCGTATGCGGAAAGTCCCGTTACGGCTTGGAAGTCCTGCATGACCTTGACCCTGAGGCCATTGCCCGTGCCAAGGAAATGGTGGAATCAGGTTCGGTCAAGATAGGCATCGCAGATACCACCCACAAACTCTACGTCAAGGCATCCGTAAGGTCATGCGATGAGCATATAGCATGTGCGGTCATAGAAGACGACCATGACAACATCGTGGAGACAGACTTCGACGACACGGTTCTTTCTGACAATCATGCGGACAAGGCCTCAGAGTGTGCCGACCAGAAGACGACTCTTGATTACCATCTTACAGTCAGGGAGATATTCGATTTTGCAAGGACAGTAGCGTACGAGGACATCGAGTTCATTCTCGAGTCACGCACCCTCAACCTGGCACTGGCTGAGGAAGGTCTGAAGGGAAATTACGGTCTCAAGGTGGGCTATGCAATAAATCTTGCAGAGAACCGTGAAGTGTTCGGAGGAGACTTCCTGAGTTATGCCATGTCCCTGACGGCCGCAGCATCGGACGCACGTATGGCAGGCTGCACTCTCGCCGCAATGAGCAACTCCGGAAGCGGCAATCAGGGTATCACTGTTACAATGCCGGTCATCGCATATTCGATAAGATACGGCACCACCGATGAAGAACTGGCCAGAGCATTGGTGTTGAGCCATCTTGTTGCAATCCACATCAAAGGTTATCTCGGAAAACTTTCCGCCCTCTGCGGCTGTGTCATCGCATCGACCGGTTCTGCTTGTGGTCTGGTATATCTTCGAGGCGGCGACTACGAACAGGTCTGCGCTGCCATCAAGAACATGATCGGAAACATCACCGGTATGGTCTGCGACGGAGCGAAGGTCGGTTGCGCCATGAAGGTGGCATCCGGTGTGTCAAGTTCTTTGCAGTCAGCGGTCCTGGCACGTGAAGGCATCTGCATTTCCGAACATGACGGCATCATCGAAAAAGATATCGAAAAAACCATCCGGAACCTCGGCCGCATCGGCTCGGTCGGCATGCAGAACACCGACAACATGATCCTGGACATCATGGTCTGCAAATAATCAGTTCAGAGACAGAAACCTCAGGGTCCCCAGCGCCTCACCGCATTTAACAACCCACTAACAATCAACAACTTACAGAAAGTGCGTACTCCCCTTTGGCGGCACGCCCCACTTATGGTCAGGGCACGTCTGCTTCACTGGAGCCCATGCGCTATCAAGTTGTTGTACATGAATCTTGCATTTTCTTGTATAACAGGTCACTAAATAGGAGTTAAGAACCTGAAAAAACACACAGGTGGTACACGAATTAGCCATTTCATGTACCACCTGCGAAAAACTGTCAGACGGCTGATGGAGTGTCCATAATCAGATGACATTGCAAAGCACAATGCATCCCACAATCCCTTATCAATCAACAACTTACAGAAAGTGCATGCTCACCTTTGGCGGCACGCACTTTTTATAATCATCTTACAATCAATAGATTGCTAAACACGCTCAGACTTTCCAGACCTTGAGGTATTGCTGGAGGGCCCACATCTCGTCGCGGTATTTGGCGGCAGCAAGGAAGTCGAGGTCGGCTGTTCCTCCTCGAAGCAAAAGACCTCTTCCATCGTCATCCCGAAAAACTTCGCCGTCTTATAGGCCAGCAGAATGGAGGGGTTGTACCGCCCGTTCTCCAGCGAGCTGATGGTCTGCCGGGAGACCCCCATCGCTTTTGCGAATTCCTCCTGCCGGATGCCCCGCTCCTTGCGGATGGCCTCAATCCTGTTTTTCAGGGTGCATC
>JAFVHZ010000137.1 GCA_017474265.1 Bacteroidales bacterium
AGTACGGATACCTGCCACAACGTCCTCACCCTGAGCGTTGATGAGCCACTCGCCGTAGAACTTGTTGTCACCGTTTGCAGGGTTACGTGAGAATGCAACGCCGGTAGCAGAGTTGTCGCCCATGTTACCGAATACCATTGACTGTACGTTCACTGCAGTACCCCACTCGTCAGGAATACCCTCGATGCGACGGTATGCGATGGCGCGCTTTCCGTTCCATGACTTGAACACACCACCGATAGAACCCCAGAGCTGAGCCTCTGCTGAATCAGGGAACTCTGTTCCGAGAACTTCCTTTACGCGAACCTTGAAACGGTCGCAGAGGTCCTTGAGTTCTTCAGCAGTGAGGTCGGTATCAGAAGCATAGCCTCTTGCTACCTTTACTTCCTCCATCATTCTGTCCAACTGCTGGCGGATACCCTGTCCGTCTGCAGGCTCGATTCCCTCAGCCTTCTCCATAACGACGTCAGAGTACATCATGATGAGACGACGGTATGCGTCATATACAAAACGTGGGTTGTTTGTCTTTGCGATCATGCCAGGGATAGTCTCAGAGCAGAGACCGATGTTGAGGATAGTATCCATCATACCAGGCATTGAACTGCGGGCACCTGAACGGCAACTTACGAGGAGAGGGTTCTCCTTGTCACCGAATTTCATGCCCATTATTTCCTCAGTCTTCTTAAGAGCCTCAGCAACTTCTGCCTTGAGAGCGTCGTTGTATCCGCCACCGAGTTCGTAATATTCAGTACAGCACTCGGTTGTGATAGTGAAACCTGCTGGCACAGGAATGTTGAGCGTACACATCTCAGCAAGGTTTGCACCCTTGCCTCCGAGGAGTTCGCGCATTGTGCCATTACCCTCTGCGGTTTTGCCGCCAAAGCAATAGACTCTTTTCTTATTTTCCATAACTTCTGTAAATATTTGATTGATAATAAATAATCATAATAATGTCTTTCTGCCGTCCATGTGGAGCGGCAAGGCATAAAAATTCCGGCGCGAATTTACGAAAAAATCTTCATAATCCCGCAATCGGTTTCCGTGTTTTTTTTGTTCAGTCCTCTCCTTCGCTCGCCTGATTCAGCAGTGATGCCAGGATTCCCGCAACTCCGGAATCTCCGGAACTGTTGAAAATTATGTCCTGACATCCGGGGTCAGGATGCCCGAGCGGGTAGTATGCGACGTCCTGAAGAATGAGTTGGGAATCCAGATAATCGTAGTCGTTGCCGCTGATCTGGATCAGTACGCCTGGAGTCTCTCCGAAAAGGACCTTGATGATGTCTGTTTCCTGATATGATTCCATAAGCCCTCTGACGTCCAGTTTCATTCCGCAGTCCTGGCACATCCTTCCGGCAGCGGTGGCCAGACCTCCGTCTCCGACGCTTGCACCTGCCAGTACTATGCCGTCCTCGACGAGTTCACGGATCACCTCATAGCAGTCGATGAAATAGTCGGGATCCTGAATCTGAGGGCCGGGGCCTCCGTTGCGCCCGTTTGTCTGTGCAAGAAGTGACCCTCCCAGGCGATATGAACAGGTGTCGAAAGGTATATATATTATCCAACTGTCTTCATCGGGAAGGATAGAGGATGAGCACATGCGTGAGTCGCTTATCCATGGATGCCTGCTTTCATATGGGGAGGACTTGAAGAGTGTTGTGTCGTTCTGCTCTTCGTCCGATGTTTCCGGCATCTCGCTTTCCGGGAGCCAGGCGAAGAATCTGGCGTTGCTTTCCCCGTCGCTTTCCAGGAAAAGATAATCTGTCATCTTCACTCCCAGGCCGTATATGTAATCACTTGCCGCTCCTGCACTTGCGTAGAATGCCGCCATGTTGCCCACCGGCCTGGTGTTCCAGTCCCACTGAGCCCATATGCGGAGGTCTCCGAGACGGAAGTGTCCTTTGCTCCACAGACGTGAGGTCAGGGCCATTGCAATCTGCAGACGGGTGAACTGCTCCGGATACAGCATGGTGAACTGGCGAGGTCCGTATGAGGCTTTCTCTGTATGCTTCATGTACTCATGGAGCCTCTCTTTTTCCGGATGAAAGGACGAGAGGGGAGGCTCGGTGGACTCGTCTATGATGTCGTTGTAACTCCCTTTGTTCTCCGATTCAGCAGCATAGTCGTCGTAGTCCATGCATTCTTCGAGAAGTTCGGCCGGAGTCATATCGCATTTCATGCCGTCGATGATGTACTGGGAATACAGTGCTGATTCGTTTTCCTTCATGATATTTTTATTAAAGCAGTGGAGATAATCTGTAAAAATACTTATTTTTGTCTTTGCATCAAATGTTTTTTCTTTTTTATGGAGAATATTTTTTCAGAATCAGCATATAATGATATGATTGAGAGGCTGTTCCTTAGATTTCCGTCATTCCAGAATGCCGGTACCGGTGCCTACAGGCCGGGAATCGCAAATATGGAGTTCGCAGATCAACTGCTGGGACGGCCTCATCGAAATTACAAGATAATACATGTTGCCGGTACCAACGGTAAGGGGTCGGTTTCAAGTATGCTGGCTTCTGTTCTTGCAGCATCCGGTTTGAAGGTCGGCCTGTATACGTCACCTCATATTCTTGATTTCCGTGAAAGATCCAGGATTGTGACAGACAGAGGTGTGCGTTATATCACCAAGGAGTTTATCTGGGATTTCTTCATTAAGTGGAAGGATATGTTTGATCATCTTGATCTGTCACTGTTTGAAATATCGACGCTTATGGCCTTCGAATGGTTTTCATGTGAAGGTGTGGATGCGGCGGTCATAGAGACCGGTCTGGGGGGAAGGTTGGACAGTACGAATGTTGTGACCCCGGTGTTGACAGTGATTACGAATATCGGTCTGGATCATTGCAGTATATTAGGTGATACTCTGCCTGAGATTGCATACGAAAAGGCAGGTATAATAAAATCCTGTGTACCTGTCGTAGTGGGCGAGAGTCATGTCGAGACTGATGCTGTCTTTGAACGCAAGGTTTTTTATACCAACATTACGGAACCTCGGTTCATGGGTGATAAGGATGCTGTCATGTCGTTGCTTAGGTTTGCAGACAAGACGGAACCGGCCATGTGGGACAGGAGGACGGATATGTTGGAAAAGATGGATCTGCAAGGGTCTTACCAATGCAGGAATCTTAGGACGGCCATGGCTGCCATTGAATTTCTGGCGGCGGAATTTGATCTTTCGGATCAGGTGGCGCTAATTGATGCTTTGGTTCATACTGCGGCAAGAACGGAGTTGCATGGCAGATGGGAGAAGATGTCTGAGAATCCTTGTATAATTTGTGATATAGGACACAATGAGCATGGTTTGCTGCCTAATATGAACAAATTGTCTGAAATGCTTGCCTCAGGAGAAATCGGAGGACTTGTGATTGTTTATGGAATAATGTCTGACAAGGACTTTTCAAGTGTAGCGTATCTTCTGCCTGAGGCCGCTGAGTATGTATTTACCAGTGCTCCCGGTACCAGGGCGCTTTCTGCTGCTGCTTTGGCACAAAGATATGAGGAGGCATGTCGCTGTATGGGCCGATGTTGCTCTCCTTATGAAGTGGAGCAGGACCCGGTAGTGGCCTTGCGTAAAGCGGTTGAAAGGTCCCGCAGCATGACGGATCCATTGATATATGTCGGAGGCAGTACCTATGTTGTGGCAGAGGTGATACGTTCATATAAAGACAGGTAGTATTATGACAGAAAAGCAATTTGTCGAACTTCAAGGCCGGTTAAGTTCGCAAAAGTATCCCGACGACATCTGTGTTGTAGAAGGCTCTGTTCCGGTGCTTGTATCTGTTCCTCATGCCGTCCCTCATGTCAGACGTGGTGTCGAAAGGAATGCGGAAATCAATACGGATGTGTTAGGGTTCGTTCTGAGTGAATGCTCCGGATGTCATCTTTTCATCAATGCTGGAGTAGACGGGGATCCTAATGATGATGCTTCAAACAGTTATAAGGATTTGTTGCTTGCATATGTCAAGGAACGTGGTATAGCAATGGTCATTGACCTGCATGGGGCATCTGCTGAAAGAGATTTTGATCTTGAGTTCGGTACTGCCGGGGGCAGTAATCTTCTAGGATTTGACGAATGTGTTGGAGCCTTGGTCTCATTGTCTTCATTGTCTGGGTATAATGCATCTGTAGATACCGTTTTCCCCGCTTACAATATGAATCGTGTGTCTTCGTATATCAGTTCAAATGCTTTGGTTCCGGCGCTTCAGATAGAAATCAACCGCAAGTTCAGGGATGATATGTCTGTGTTGTCCGGATTGGCTGATATGATGGCGCGTTTCATAAGAGGTATGGCATCTCTTTTAACAATGCGGGATAAGGGCAACTGGCGGTTGTTCTGGACGATGAGAGCAGATGTCTTCATGCCTCGCAATCTGATCCTGCTGCCGAAAAGCATGAAGGACGTTTTCCGGACCAATGATAATGTTGATGTGATTCTGTCTGATGTGTCTGCAGAGTTTGTCGTCAAAGGCTATGACGCTCCTGAAGGATGTGTGCGTATGACGGGACAGATGCTTCAGCGGTACGGCTGTCAGGGCGGGCATGTCCTTGTCAATATCGATAACTCATATCAGACTCACCATGTGCTTAAGCCGCAGGCTGAAGATATCGATAATATGTATGCTCTTCTTTCGGAAGACCTGTATGAGAAATATAAAGGTTTCAATATGCTTGAAGTGCTGAATCCGGTCGACAACTTACGTTCGTATTTCATGATAAAGAGATATGAAGGAAATGTCAATGGGCGTAGTGATTCCGTGTGGCTCAACTACTATCAGCGGAATCTTCTCGGTATAGAGATACCTCGTGTGATGTCACATGAATTTGTCTTATCGCTGATATCCCAGATGGATGAAAGTGATAAGGAGTTCTTTCTGACGCAGTACCCATACGACGAGTCGGAAGGGGAACATGTGCGTGTTTTTGGAAACAATGATTCCATGTTGAGACTCAGGAATATATGGAATTCATTTTATGGAGACGTCCGTTTCAGAGGAGTGTCTTTACCGTTGTGTGAAGTGAAGCAGGGGCCCCTCATGGAACGTCTTATAAGGAAGAAGACCGTACAGTTGCGAGCCGCAAGATGTGCTGATAATACCGAGATTGTCGATGCTGTATTCGTTACCAAGAGCAACAGTGTGATATTGGGAGTATCTGAGTTGGATTATGTGTGGATCTCACATGCCGGAAAGTCAATAAGAGTGAAGTTGCTTATTATTGAGAAGGAAGATTACCAGAAGATAATGAAGGCCAATGGCCTGAAGTCGGATGATGAACTTGATATGCTGGTTTGTGTCCCGTCCAAGTTGCGGTTAGGGCTTGGCGTTTATGAGCCGGGGACATCTGTTATGGTGGAGAGGAGCGTCAAGGATCTTTTTGTGAAGAATGCTTTTGCCCAGATGATAACGATACTTGGTCTGTTTATGGCTATTGTTTCTGTACCTGATCTCGGATGGCTGGCAAAACTGGTGCTTTTTACTGTGTTGGGTCCGGTCGTGATATATTCCATACTTGCTGGAGAAAGAAATAAGATATAGCATGAAGAAAGGAATTTTCGTATATCCGCGTTATACTGCATTGAAGTCGGATAATGCGTTTGCTTGGCTGCATGATGAGGCTTCTCTTAGGGGACTGTCTCTGGAAATCTGCTTTGAAGAAGACTGTATCATTGAGTATGGGGAAAAGACTTCCATTTCTTTCGGAGGCAGGAATATGGATGATGTCTCTTTTGTGGTCATGAGGACTTATAATGAAAGGATATCCAGATATTATGAGGAAAAACCAGGGGTGTATGTAGTGAATAGTGCTGAGCCGATGTGCGTCAGTAAAGATAAACTTTTGACCCATCAGGTGCTTCATGAGTCAGGTATACCTACTCCTCATACAGTTTATGCTCCGGGGGCTGGTTATGAGTCAATCTCCGGGATTCTGGGAAAGAAACGCTTTCTTGTAAAGCAGATCAATGGCTCCAAGGGGGAGAATATCTTTCTTGTAGAGGATTCCGCCCAGTTTGATGATGCCGTTCTTCTGCTTGGGAAGGAATGCATTTTCCAAGAATTCATTGATGAAAGTTATGGCCGTGATATTCGCGTGTGGGTGATTGGAGGACAATGTGTCGGATCAGTTCTGAGGTATTCTGAGTCTTCATTCCTTTCGAATTTCTCCCAAGGAGGAAAGTTTGCGGCCATTGATATTGATGATGAGGCCTCTGATCTTGCTGTTAGGGCAGCGGCTGCCGTAGGCCTCGACTTTGCCGGGGTAGACCTGCTGTTCTGCAATGGTGGATATTCTGTTTGTGAAGTCAACGGCAATGCGGGATTCCGTACCATAAGCAAGTCTTCTGAGGTAAGTATCCCAAGGTGCCTGTTTGGATTTATTGCGTCAGTTGTATGAAAAATTTTGCGAAATGTTTGGAGGTTGTGAAAATTTCATTACCTTTGCATTGTGATTAATTTAGAATAATTCAAAATTAAATATTATTAACAATTAAAAGGGATAAAGTTATGACAAAGAAATTCAGATGCCTTGTTTGCGGTTACATTCATGAAGGTGAAAATGCTCCTGAGGAGTGCCCATTGTGCCATGTAGGACCTGAGAACTTCGAGGAACTCGTTGAGACTGACGGTGAACTTACCTGGGCTGACGAGCATAAGTTGGGATCAGCAAAGAATGTCGATCCTGAGATTCTCAAGGGACTTCGCGACCATTTCAACGGCGAGTGCTCTGAGGTGGGCATGTATCTCGCGATGAGCCGTCAGGCAGACAGAGAGGGATACCCTGAGATCGCAGAGGCGTTCAAGAGATATGCATGGGAAGAGGCTGAACATGCTGCCAAGTTCGCTGAACTCCTTGGCGAGTGCGTATGGGATACGAAGACAAATGTAGAGAAGAGGATGCTTGCGGAGCAGGGTGCATGCGAGGACAAGTTGCGCATTGCGAAACTCGCCAAGCAGCAGAACCTTGATGCCATCCACGACACGGTTCATGAGATGTGCAAGGATGAGGCCCGTCACGGTGCCGGATTCCAGGGACTCTTCAACAGATACTTCAAGTAGTATATAGCGAAGTAGAAATAAATAGCGAGAACTCTTGCTTCAACCGGCATTGGCTCCCGAAAAGGGAAGGGGCCCACAAAGTGGGAAGGACCGTTGAATCAAGAGTTCTCGCTATTTATAGAACATACGTGTGATGACTATAAACGAAAAAAGAGATCCGTGAAAACGAATCTCTTTTTAGTGGGAGCAGAGGGAGTCGAACCCCCGACCCTCTGCTTGTAAGGCAGATGCTCTAAACCAACTGAAGATTGTTGGAAAAAACGTAAAGATGCCGCCGCTTACTTTTCACGATATAGAAAATATAAAATTGGCAAAGGAATATGGTGTGACAGG
>JAFVHZ010000138.1 GCA_017474265.1 Bacteroidales bacterium
CCCACAGGATCATCTGTCATCGACTTTGGACGTGCAGACAGGTCTTTCGGATAATTGTGTCAATGATATTCTCTTTGACTCGGCAGATTTCCTTTGGATCGGTACTAATGAGGGTCTGGACTTCTATGATGGAGTGAATATTGTACATTTTGATCTTCTTGATCAGGAAAACGGAAGGGCTTCTGTGGTCTTTACCCTTTGTGAAGATCCGGCGGGAACAATCTGGGCAGGTTGCTCCAATGGCTTGTACAGTGTCAGCAAGAGCACCGATGGGGTTAGTAGATTTGATGCTCCGGAATTGAATAATACCGTTGTAAGACAGATGTGTTGCGATAAGAACGGCCTGTTGTGGATCGCTTTAGGAGGGTGTGATCTGATATGTCTTGACACTCATACAAAGACGATTACTACCTATCCGGTTGTTTGCAAATCTTTGTGTACAAGTTCCGACGGTTCTGTATATGTCCTTTCCAAAGATGACAGTCTGATGTTTTTGTCAGACGGTGCATCGGTTTTCGATGGACTTTCGGCTAAAATTGATAGTTTTATCTCCGGTAAGGATATTTCCCGTCTTGTCTGCGCAGATGAGATGCTTTTTATGACAGATGTCAATAACTCTCCTTATGTGCTTGACTTGCGGAGTATGGAAATCTTGCATTTGGATTTTCTGTCCAAGATGAGAGATGTCATCAAGCATTCTTCAGGAGAACTATGGGTGGCCGCCCGCGACGGTATTCATGTTCTTGATACCAATCTTGTGCGTAAGCGCGTTTTCAGACCTTACCATGATAATTCTTTCCGTTGTCTCGCTGAAGATTCTGATGGTGGAATCTGGGGAGGAACATTGTTAGAAGGTCTTGCATGTGTCTGCTCGAACCATCTGGATTTCCGTCATTATTCTGAAAACTTCTCAGGAGGCACTTTCAAGGCTCGTGATTTTGTCGAAGATGCTAAAGGACGCATCTGGGTGGGAAGCGACACTCGTGGCCTGCTTTGTCTTGATAAGCAGAAAGATTGTGAAAAAAGTGCGTGCAGATATTTTTCAGGAAGGAATATTACAGGACTGATGGCAGAAGGTAACAGACTATGGGTCGGAACAATTGATAATGAATTACCTGTTGCGTGTCTTGATACTGAGGATGGCAAAATAGCCTATTATCCTTTAGCCGGAAAGTCTGCATACGCATTTTGTCGTGACTCTGATGGGCGATTGTGGATAGGTGGGAAAAGCGGTTTTACTGTGGGGCGCGATAATAATAATGGTCACTTCGAGAAAGAAATCTTTGTCCCATCTGCCCAAGTTTGCCGTATAATCTGTTCCTCTGATAATTCAGTATGGGTGGCAAGCGTTTCCGGAAAGGTGTTCCATTATGCAGCCTCGTCATTTACGACATACCATATTCCCGTATCTAATATTCTTACAGATATTGCAGAAGACGCTAACGGTCGAATTCTTGCAACCTCTGAGGGTAGTGGACTATGGGAGTTTGATCGTGAACAGGCTCGTTTCAAGCCATGTGCAGGAAGGGAATCTCATCAGTATAAGATTGCCATGGAAAAAGATGGCAATCTGCTCTGGATTACATGAAAAGGACTTCCGCTGTACTCAGTGCCTCCC
>JAFVHZ010000139.1 GCA_017474265.1 Bacteroidales bacterium
CACGCACTCGATGATTCTTTCCATAATATGTTTTAAGAAGTTATACGTATTTATCCTATAAAGATAAAGGTTTTGCCTTTAAATGCCAAATTAATCATGTTCGCTCTCGTCCTTGGACGTGCGGAGGGTTCTGGCAACGAATTCGTTCGGGTTCATTCCGAAATACTGATAGAAGCACTTCGAGAAGTAACTTGGCGTGTTGAATCCCACTTCCCAGCAGATTTCGTAGATCTTCTGCTGGCCTTGGATAAGAAGTTCCGCAGCCTTCCTGAGCCTCATCGTCTTGATGAGGTTGTTCGGAGTCATGCCTGTGAGGTCCTTTATCTTCTTGAAAAGGATGCTTCGGCTCATGTGGAGTTGGTCGGCTATGTCATTTACCGACAGGTCCTGATTCGACAGGTTCTTCAAGACAATGTCGCTGAACATCTTGATGAGGTCTTCGTCGTTCTCGTTGTCGGCAAGTGTATGGAGTGCCAGGAACGGCCTTTTGCTGAATGAATCCCATAGGGCGCGTCTTCTTTCCAGAAGATTGCGGATCTGACTCTTCAGGTAGGTGACGTCCACAGGCTTGTCGATGTAAAGGTCTGCACCTGTCTCTGCACCCAGCATCATGGTCTCAATGTCTGAGTTGGACGAAAGGAGGATGATCGGTATGTGGCTCAGATTGATGTCTTTACGGAGGGACTCGCAAAGTTCCGTACCGTTCATCTTAGGCATCATGATGTCGCTTATGATGAGGTCGGCCATCTGTCCTGACTTGAGCATCTGCAGGGCCTCATCGCCGTCTGAGGCTGTGAGAATCCTGTATTTGTCCGACAGAGTGCTGGCGAGATAGAGTATGAGGTCTTCGTCGTCATCGACGAGAAGGAGGGTCAACGAATTTTTGCCCTTCGGCATATTTGCATCGTCGGCAGGGATTATCTGTCCTTCTTCTTCATGCCTGTCCGTTTTCTCTTTTTCCTGTGCCAGATATTCCTGGATGTCTTCTTCAGTCGCCACGGACTCGCTCAGAGGCACCGATATGGTGAATTCCGTATATTTGTCCGGTTCGCTGGCCACCCTGAGTTTCATTCCCATCCTGTGCGCAAGCATGCTGGTGATGGACAGACCGAGGCCGAATCCCGGAGTAGGCCTCTTTGCCGTCTTGTCATAATGCCAGAAAGCCTGGAATATCTTCTTGAGTTCTTCTGGAGCAATGCCCGTACCATTGTCATATACGGAGATATACAGGACTCCTTCGCGTATTTCAGAGCGTACTTCTATGAGATCTTTCGTAAATTTTATCGCATTGGTGATCAGGTTGTTGAGAATCTTGTTCCAAGCCCCGGCATCTATCTTTGCCAAGGCTGTTCCGTCTGTGCTGTCAGAGAATTTCAAGGTGATTCCTTCTGCTGTGGTAAGAGGAATGAACTCGTCTACAATCTGCTTTGTCACCTGTATGATAGGCATGGTCGCGGTTTCCATGTTGGAGTTGCACTTCCTGAAGTTGAGTATTTCGTTGGTAAGGCTGCTCAACTTGTCGGAACTTTTCTTTATCAGTGAAATGTTGTCCTGGACCTTCTTCGGGAGTCCCTTGATGTTGGCAATCTCGTTGGCAGGAGCAGTGATCAGCATCACAGGAGTTCTGATCTCATGTGCAAGATTGGTGAAGAACTGGAGTTCGGTCTCGATCCTTGTCTTTTCCTTCACATGCTTTATCTTCTGCGCACGTGCCTTCTTCTTCTGGAATGTGTAGGTGATGAAAGTCGTGACGATTCCGATCAGAAGCAGAATGCCGATAATTATATATATGATAATTGCGATCCTGCTGTTCCACCAGTAAGCCTTGACGGTGAATGTTGCGGATATCGGATCTCCCCATATGCCGTCGTTGTTGCAGGAACATACACGGAATGTGTAGGTTCCGCATTTGAGGTCAGAAAACCTTACTGTGTTGTTCTCCCAGGAGGTCTCATGCCATGCTGTTTCCGCCCCTTCCATTATATAACGGTAGCGGTTCCTTTGAGGGGACCGGAAACTTAATGCCGAGAAGCCTATTGTGAACGGGTCATGACCTTTGTGGATGACAATGTGGTCTCCGTTCCTGAGATTCGGGAACGAACTCTCGGTAAATGTCGTATTCGGAGTCGTCAGGTTTGTCTGGATTGATTCCGGGTCGAAGACATTGAATCCGTCGTTTGTTCCAAGGTAAATGAGACCGTCAGAAGTCTTGATCCCGGAGTTGCTGTTGAAGATGTCTGTCCGCAGTCCGTCTGACTTTCCGAACATCATGGCTTTTTCCGAGGAGACGTTGTATCGGATGAGGCCTTCATTCGTACTCATCCATAGGTCGTTTTCGTCATTTATAATATTGTGTACGCTCATGCTTGACATGTCGCATGAGGGACTCTGCAACTGATCTGTCTTACCTGACGCTATGTCGTATCGGATCACTCCTCTTCCTGCTGTCCCAAGATATATCTGGTCGGAATGAATGCCCATGGACATTATTTCTTCAGGGATGTTTCTGGTGGAGCCTTCCGAGTCGGATATCTTGCTCAAGTATTGGGTCTTCGGATCATATTTGAAAAGACCATTGCTTATGGATGCGAACCATATGTTGCCCTTGTGGTCGCTGCATATCGAGATGATGTCACTGTGGAATCCCAGGTTCTTCATGCGCGCAAATCCTCCGTGCTCGGTCCACGACCAGATCGCTGTCTTCGTTCCTATCCATAGTCTTCCGGTCGGGTCAAGATGAAGGGAGTATACGCTCTGGTCTATAGGATCATTCTCGTCGAATCTCTTGAAATGCATTACGTTTCTTGTCCGTAAGTTCATCCGGTACAGACCGTTGCTGTATGTTCCCACCCAAAGGTCATTTCCGTTTCTCAGGATTGCGTGTATGTTGAGGTTGGGAATCTGCGGGTCAAGTGTGACAGGGACGTTCTTCTTCTTTACCGGGTCATAAATGAACAGGCCGCCATCATCAGTTCCTACCCATATCCTTCCATCCTCATTTTCGCAGAACTTACTGATTACGCGTCCTTTTCCAGAACTGTTCTCGCATCGTTCCAGGATGAAGTTGTAACTGTTCGGATTCATGTAATTGACGCCGCCGAAGTAAGTTCCGACCCAAAGTCCATTTTCTTTGTCGATGAAAATGTCATGTACGAAATCGTCTGACAGACCGCTGTCTTCCGGCCTGCCGTATGATGTGGTTACATAAGTCCCTTTCTCATAGTTGAAGTCTGTCAGTCCTGCGTCTGATCCTACAAGAAGCCGGCCCGGTTCCGGCTCCACTATTGTATGTATTCTGCCAGGCAGGACAGGACGTCCGGATATGTAAAGGTGGTTGGTGAAGATGCCGGTATTCTTGTCATAATGGAAAAGACCGCTGTCCCATCCTCCTATCCAAAGGTTTCCCTCCCAGTCAAAACACATGCTGTAGGCGTTCTTTTCCGTTCTTCCGCTTCTGCTGTCACGTATCTGTATCGGAGTGAAACATGATGTGTCGTGATCATATCTGTACAGGTATTTTCCCGAAGCGAGACACCAGATGTCGCCCTTTGCATCTGCAAGAATCTTCGGACAGTAGTCGGAACCTAGGCTTCCGCTGTCAAGAGGATCGTGTCTCCAGTTGCGTATCTCTCTTGTATGCGGATTGATGCGGAAGATTCCGTCGCCCAGAGTAGAGATCCATATGTTACCTGCCCTGTCCTGGGTGATGGACCGGACATGTATGGAATTGATGTCAATATCGCCGGTTATCGCGGTGAATGTGTCGCTTCCTATGTCATATAGATATAGTCCGCGCTCCGTGCCTATCCACATGCGCTTTTCCTTGTCCTCCAGAATGCTGTAGACACTGTTGTTTCCAATCGAATACGGATTCTGGGGGTCGTTCCTCCATGTCCTTATCCTGTATGTGTCGAACATTGACAGTCCGTCATTTGTTCCGAACCACATCAGGCCTTCACTGTCTTGTATGATGCATTGGATGATATTGGAACTCAGACCGCTTTCTATGTTCAACTGACTGAATGTCATCCTGCTTTCCGCATAGACGGAAATTGTGGAAATGAATGCGACAAATGTTGCAAGGTGTCTGCGAATTCTGTTCATGCGTACGCAAATTTTGTACAAAAATAGAAAAATAATCTAAAAATGCTTCGGTGGGGGTGTGAAATTGTGCTTTCCGGACAAAAATTGCCTATTTGGATATTATTGTTGTCATTTCTGCATTTAAGGTTGACTACCTTGTGCCCCGAATTGGCATGGCCATTTCACGACTAAACTATTATTAACTCTAAAACAAAGCAAAATGAAGAAATTTAGGCTTCTTTCATGGCTTTTCGTGGCAATCTTCGCCCTCGTAGGAAGCAATGCTTTTGCTCAGACAAAGGTACGCGGTACCGTGGTTGACGAGCAGGGACTTCCGATCATGGGTGCTGGTGTCATGGCAAGCCAAAATGTCGGAACAGTCACCGATATTGACGGAAACTTTGAACTCACAGTCAAGGATTCCGACAAATTCGTTGAGGTTTCTTATCTCGGTTATGAGACAGTACAGGTTGCTGTTGCTCCTGTAATGAACATCCAACTCCAGCCGGATTCAGAGTTCCTTGATGAGACTATCGTGGTTGCGTACGGAACTACAAAGAAATCATCATTCACAGGTTCGGCTTCAGTAGTGAAGTCTGACGCCCTCAAGAAGTTCTCAGGTACAGGTTTCACCGATGCACTTCAGGGTATGTCTGCCGGTGTGAATGTAACACAGGACGCTAGTAACCCAGGTGCTGAGGCACGTATCGCCATCCGTGGTGTCGCTAACATGGCAGGTTCTACCAAACCTCTTTATGTAGTGGACGGTGTACCTTACGACGGATCGCTCAACTCTATCAACCCTAACGATATCGCATCACTTACTGTATTGAAGGACGCTGCTGCAGCTTCACTTTACGGTTCACGTGCTGCAAACGGTGTCGTCATCATCACTACCAAGACCGGTAAGAGCGGCAAGGTGAAGGTTAACGTCAACGCAAGTTGGGGTACTTCAGACAATGCTGTCGGTTATGGTAAGAAGGCTGACCCTAAGCAGACTCTCCTTCTTTATTGGGAAGGACTCTATAATGACAAGTTCTATTATGAGAACAGTCAGGAGCCAGGCAAGTGGACTTCACAGGCTGCCGGAGACTATGCAACCGAGACTCTCCTCGGTAAGGTGTTCACAAACAGAGGTAAGGATGAGAACGGCAATTCAATCATCGTTTCTCCATTCAAACACATTGACGAGGACTGGGTGCTCCATGATGGTAAGGGTAACCCGCACATCAATCCTAACCTCGAGTATGTATGGGATGAGTCTGACTGGGACTGGTATGGTTCATACTATAGCAGAAAACTCCGCCAGAACTACAGCATCGACATCTCAGGTGCTTCTGAGAACGGCAAGACCAACTACTTCGTTTCAGCAGGTATGCTCGACGATAACGGATATGGTGGAAGGGACTACTACAAGCGTTACTCATTCAGCGCTAACGTGAACTCTGAGATTAACAAATGGCTCTCAATGGGGGGGGCACTCCGTTATACATACTATCGTCAGAATTCAGGCGGTGTTGCGCGTGCATTGAACTATAATATGACAGTGGCTTCTCCATATCTCCGTAACTCTTCAAACACTGATTGGGTCGTTTCTGAGGTAACAGGTACAAGAGCGCTCCAGTATGGTGCGTACACCGGTTTCTTCGGTCAGCATCCTCTCGGTAACAGAGGTGACTACTGGGATAACGAGAACAACGATAGTTTCAACAGCAATGACGGTTCGAACATCAATGCTCGTTACTATGCTCAGGTAACTCTTCCTTACGGCATCAAGTTCAAGTCTACTATCAACCTTGATGACAATACCTCACGTACATACGGCTATGGTTCTGCTGTATGGGGTGGTGGCCAGCAGGCTCCTTGGGGAACTACCATTACATCTTCAGGTGGTAGCGCACACCGCTATAACTACCAGATCATGTCTATCACCAACTCTAACATCCTCTCTTGGGATTATACATTCGCTGACAAGCACAATGTATCTGCTCTCGTAGGTCAGGAGTCTTATGCATATCGCACTGAGTATACTTACGGTGGTGGTTCAGGTATCTTCCAACTCAACCAGTTCCAGGTAGAGTCTTGTACAAAGGACTACTGGACAGGTTCTACCAGCGACCGTTATGCTCTCCTTTCATGGATTGCAAAGGCTGACTACAACTATGACAACCGCTACTATGTGTCAGGATCGTTCCGTCGTGACGGTTCATCACGCTTCTCTCCTGAGTCACGTTGGGGTAACTTCTGGTCAGCGGGTGCTTCATGGAGACTCTCTAACGAGAAGTTCATGGAGGACGCTACATGGGTGAACAACCTTGTGATCAGAGGATCATACGGTACTTCAGGTAACGACCGCCTCGTGCCTCGTCAGTCAAACGGTAAGGGTGGTGGAGAAGTTCTCTACGCTTATCAGGGAACTTACGGTTCAGACAACCTTTACGACGTAGCAGGTCTCAAGCCGGCAACTAAGGCTACTCCAGAACTCCACTGGGAGAAGAACAAGCAGTGGAACGTTGCTGCAGACTTCTCACTCTTCGGATGGTTGGACGGTACTCTCGAGTACTACTCACGTAACTCTGACGGCCTCCTCTACTATCAGGAACTTCCTCTTTCTGCACAGGTCGGTGACGTTGCAGGTAAGAATGTTAACCTCGGTGACATCCGCAACAGCGGTCTCGAGTTGACTCTCGGCTTCCAGATCTTCAACCGTCAGAACTTCGGATGGAGACTCGATGCTAACCTTTCTACTCTTAAGAATGAGGTGACTTATCTCCCTACTGAGGTCGGTTTCTGGTCAAATGTTGTCGCTCAGTATAAACTCGTCGAGGGTGGTTCACTCTATGACTTCTGGGCTTACCGCTTCGCAGGTATCAACTCAGAGACCGGTATGCCAGGATACTATAAGAAGGACGGTTCAGTTGTTTACTCAACTAGCGAACTCGTTCAGGCAGAGGATGCCGAACTCATCGGTTCAGCACTTCCTAAGGCTTACGGATCAATCACAAACTCATTCAACTTCTACGGATTCGACTTCTCATTCATGCTTTACTACTCACTCGGCGGACACATGTACTGCTACAACAAGTCTGAACTTGGAGCATACAGCCGCGTAGGTGTATCACCAGTATGGGATCTCGTGAAGGATCGTTGGACTAAGCCAGGTGACAATGCCAAGACTCAGATCAACTACCTCGACAACCGTTCAAAGGCTTCTATCGGATACTCGGACTACTATGTGATCGACAACGATTACCTCCGTCTGCGTAACGTGACCCTTGGTTACACTCTTCCTAAGAAGATCCTCAAGAAGGCTGGTATCGACAACATCCGCGTTTACTTCCAGGGTGACAACCTCCTTACCTTCGGTGAGGCTACCAAGTACTACACTGACCCTGAGACCGGTATCTCTGGTAACACATATAACGGTAACTCAGATACCGAGGGTTACGGTGGAGGACGTAGAGTTTATATGTTCGGTGTAAACCTTACTTTCTAATTCCTAACATTGAAGAAAATTATGAAGAATATATTTAAGAGTTTTTCAACAGTCGTAGCGATTGCAGTGGCTGCCTTTGCGGGAACAGGATGTGAGGGCTTCCTTGATGCAAACTCTTCGACTGCGACAGACGACACAATCGTCCTGTCAAACACAAGCAACCTCGACAAGGTGCTCGTCGGAACATATAACGGTCTCCTCATGGGTAATACCGTTAGTTCATCTGACCGTGGTCTTGCAGGTCTTACAGGTATGATGTCTTACTATCCTCTCGCAGGCGTGGACATGACTTCCCTCAAAGGTATGGGTACAAGTGAGCACACTTCATATACTTTTGCTGACGGCCGTACACAGGCTTCCGGTGACTACACAGAGGCTATCTGGTGCCAGTACTATGACCATATCAACCGTGCCAACATCATCCTCAGCGCACTCCCTGAGGCTGCAGGTACTGAGGCTGACAAGAATGCGATCAGCGGACAGGCGAAGGCCATCCGTGCGATTTCGTACTTCCAGTTGATCATGAACTATCAGCAGACTTATGCTATCGCCAAGAACAAGAGAGGTGTTATCCTCCGTACCAAGGCTGACGATCCTGACCAGATGCCTTTCTCTACTGTAGAGCAGGTTTACGCTCAGATCGTAAAGGACCTCGAGGATGCAAAGACCGAACTTAAGGATTACAGTTCGACCGCTCCTTGGAGAATCGACCGTGAGGTGGCATGCGCATGGCTTGCACGTGTATACCAGGTGATGGGTACTGACTGGCAGAAGGTCTTCGACAACGCTCAGGAAGTATACAACAACCACAAGACCCTCCTTACAAAGGATCAGTGGTGCGGTGGTTTCGATGACTTCATCAAGAACCAGTACAACGAGTTCGTATGGGGATATCAGAACACTGACCTCTCGAATGCAGGTACTTCGACTCCATTCAACATGTGGTTCAACCGTCTCCCTTCCGGCGAGGAGAGCAACAGTTCACAGTACATCTACAGTTACATCACATATTTCGTGACTTCACAGTGGCTTGACCTCTTCAAGGGTGACGATACTGACTATCGTGCAAGCCGTCTTGTTAAGGATGACGTTGTAGACGCTGACCTCTATGATCAGACTAAGGATGTTCTCAATGTAATGCTCTGGCACCGTACTAACAACGGAGATAAGATGACCAAGGCCAAGTGGGCTTACAACAAGTTCTTCCACACTGGTGAGGCTGGCCAGCTTCGTGCTGACGTTTGTCTTATCCGTAGTTCGGAGATGCTTCTCGTGATGGCTGAGGCTGCTGCTCACCTTTCTGGAAAGCAGGCAGATGCTCTCGACTATCTTACTACCCTCCAGAAGGCTCGTAACGTGAAGAACCTCACAACTACTACAAATCAGGCAGAACTCCTCGAGGCTATCTATGTAGAGCGTCGTAAGGAACTCCTTGGTGAGACTGTGACAGGTATGTTCGACAACCTCCGTCTCCAGAAGGACGTTACACGTGAACTTGAGTCTGAAGAGAACGAGTTTGCTGGTCACTTCAATGACGGTCTCCTTTACTGGGGAACCAAGAGCGGCAACACTGCTACTCTGAAGCACAACGACTATCACTATTTCTGCCAGATCCCTGAGTACGAGTTTGCTCGTAACAAGGAGATTTCACAGGCTGACCAGAACCCATTCAAGGGTAACTAATACTATCTTACGGGTATCTTGAACTGTCCGGGTTGGGGATCCCCGTATTTTTTATAATCAATTCCAACAAACCAGAAATATGCGAAACATCTTTCTTATCTTATTGGCTGTCTGCGGATTGGCTTCATGCAGCAATGATGGCCCGGTCTTTACC
>JAFVHZ010000009.1 GCA_017474265.1 Bacteroidales bacterium
GATGTCATCATGAACGACATCAGCACCGCTGACATGCATATCAGTATGTTGTTTATAGTTTTCATGGTCTGTTACTGAGCAAGTTCGATCTTTCCTGACGGATCAGGGTTGTTGTTCGTATCATTGATTGCCGTGTTGGACTGGAACTCGGCACGGGTGATGACGATGTTCCATTGTGGAGAACGTCCTACTGTGTTGTACTTGAAGACACCGGCATGGTTGCTTCCCGGATAAGCGCGGGTGATGCCCATGTCGAGGCGCTTGTAGTCGAACAGAAGGATGCCCTCACCCCAGAACTCCACTCTCTTCTGGAGAAGAAGTTCAGTAAGGAAGTCCTGCATTGTGCCAGGGTTGCGGCTGTATGAAGAGTCTCTGTACTTCTTCATGAAGTCGCCGAGGAGTCTCTTTCCTTCCTCAAGACCCTTCAACTGTGCCTGTGCCTCGATTTCGATGAAGTACATCTCTTCGATACGCATGAGACAGTAGTCAGCAGGGTTTCCGACATTGAAGTCTGTACACTCGCCCATTGCAGGACGGAACTTGAGGCCCTGATAAGGCTTTGCAGCAGGGGAACCGGTGAGGAACTTCTGCTTGTCGGCCTCGGATCCTGCAAACTTGTATGCGTAGTACTCTTCCTTCTTAGGGTCGAGCCATGAGTGCTTTCTGAAGTCAGTGTCAGGTATCTGGTCGTAGAGTCTTGCGCTGACTCCGAACTGTGCGTATCTTGCATATCCCCAAGATGCCTCGGAAGAAATGTGGGAAACGAAAGTAAGGAGGTTGCTGAGATTCTCGGCAACGAGGGAGAAACCCCAGATCCATGCATTGTTGGATGCTGCGTTGTTGAAGCCGTTGACAGGGTCTTCCCACTGGCTCTGGGTCAGAGGAGAAAAACCGCCTTCGTCAATCACCAGACGTGCATATTCAGATGCCTTTGTAAACATTTCATCCCTTGGGAAGGCTGGGTCAGCCGAATATCCGAGTTCAAGGTATGCCCTTGCCATGAGGCCATATACGGCGTTGAGGTTCGGACGGGAGAAAGTCTTGTCTGAAGCATCGAGAAGTTCTACAGCCTTGCCCAGGTCGCCAAGAATGAAGTTGTACATCTGCTCACGGGTCGCGCGAGGGTTGTTCTTGGTCTGCTCAAGAGTGGTTGTCTCGTCAACGATTGGCACGGTAAGGTTCCTGATGGATTCAGGAATGTCGACATAGTCGTTCTCCTTCGGTTCGTAGAGTCTTGCCATATCGAGATAGCACATTGCCCTATAGGTGTATGCCTGACCGAGGATGTCGTTGAGTTCCGCTTTCTCTTCAGGATCTACAGCAGCCTCTGCCGCCGGCGCTATGGACACGATGACGTCATTGACAAGACGGATCCATGTGTAGTATGCATCCCAGAAATATGCACAATATGTATATGCATATCCCTGTGCCTCGTTCATGTCGTAGGCATAGAAACGGTTGTAGAACGGGTTCTCAGCCATTGTCGCCATGTCCTCGAGCATGTGCTCGAAACGGAGGTGGATGCCGGGGATACCGAAGTCGGTGTGGTCACCGTAACTGTTTGCATATCCGATGGTACCGGAAGTGGTCATGCTCGCCGGAATAGCCTTGATCATCGACTTCATTGCACTAGGCGATGCCGACACCTGAGCCTGAGTCTGCGATCCTCCGACAGGAAGCACTTCCTTGATGCAGGATACAGACGCCACGGCAGCGAGCAGAATCATCAATATATTAATCTGTTTCTTCATATCGTTAGAATGTAAAGTTCAAGCCACATGAAATGGTCCTGACAGGTGAATAATTCTCTGAACTTGTGTCACCGGAGAAACTCTGGCGAGGGTCGAGACCCTGTCTGTATGACCAATACCATATATTGTCACACATCACATAAAGTCTTAGACGGCTTATATGCAGTTTGTCCGTAATCCTGGACGGGAAAGTATAGCCGATCTGTGCGTTCTGGAAGTTGAGGTAACTTGCGTCCACGAGGAATCTGTCTGAAGATCCGTTGATGTTCTGGTCGTTGTAGACAAAGCGCGGAATGTCTGAATCCCTGTTCTCAGGAGTCCATGCCTTGAGCACATCCTTGTGGAAGTTGGAACCTACTGTTCCTCCCGGAGGCGACATGTAGCCGGCATATCCGCCGTCGTAGGTCAGACCTCCGATAGAGTATGTGAAACTTGCCGATATGTCGAAGCCGTAGAAACTGAATGATGTTCCGAATCCTCCGTAAAGAAGCGGTGTAGGATCGTCACAGAGGTAGTTTGTGGCCTCTGAGTATTCTGTAGTGGTCTCGCGGCCGAGGATGATTTCCTGACCGTTGGCGTCAAGTACAGGCTCGTCGTTCTCGTCGAGCTGCACGATGTCCCTGTACCACATAGGGAGACCGTTGGTCTTGTCCACGCCTGCATATCTAGGCATGTAGAAGGTGTTGAGAGGAAGACCTTCACCGACGAACTTGTTGCCTGAAGCATATCCCTTGTAACCTTCGATAACACGGTTCTGGTGGGTCTCAGGAAGCATTATGACCTTGTTGGTGTAGTGGGTGAAGTTGACATATGCGTCCCAACTGAAGTTGCGGCGTCTCATGATGTTGCCGTTGACAGCCATCTCTATACCGGAGTTCCTCATGTCACCGATGTTGTCGTAGTAGCCGGAGAATCCGTATGAGATAGGGATGGTCACGAAATAGAGCATGTCCGAAGTCAGACGGTAGAAATACTCTATCGATCCTGTGAGACGTCCCTTGAAGAGTTCAAAGTCGGCACCAGCATTGAAGTTGGTGTTGGTCTCCCAGGTGATGTTCTCGTTACCGATTGTCGATCTCTTGATGGCGATCTCTCCGTCGGAGTTGGTGATGGAGTACATGTCGGTGTAGAGGTAGTCGCTGATGTTGTCGTTACCCTGTGAACCTACCGATGCCTTGAGTTTGAGCATGCCGAGCCATGGGGTCTTAGGGAACCACGGTTCCTTGTCGATGAGCCAGCCTCCTCCGACTGACCAGAAACTACCCCATCTGTGGTCCGGATGGAATCTTGAAGATGCATCGAGACGGTATGAGGCACTGAGGAAGATCCTGTTCTGATAGTCGTACTGAGCCCTGAGGAAGTATCCTTCATTGTTGTAGATGGACTTTCCTGAATTGGCCGCCTGTCCGTCGATCACGGCACCGTTGAGTTCGGTGTTGGCCATAGAGAACATGTTGCTCTTCGATGCTGAGAGAGAAACGGTCTGAGTGGTGTAGGTCTCGTGTCCGAGAAGGGCTGAGACCGTGTGGCCGTCTCCGAAGGTCCTGTTCCAGTTGAGGAGTTGCTGCATGTTCACGTATGATGTACGTCCGTGGGTCTTGGAGATGATACCGCCGTTGGTCGCGAACTGTCCGTAGTACATGTTGACGATGGATGTGCTGCGGGTCTCGTCCACTCCGACTCCGACATTGAATGTGAATGTGAAGTCCTTGAGGAACTTGGCCTCAACATATGCAGTACCGTTTATTGCGTTTCCTTCGCTGTTTCCGACATTGAGCCAGAGTTCCTGAAGGGCGTTGGAGTTGGCTGCATAAGGACGTACCAGACCGGCGTTGTCACCGTTACCGTAGTCGTATCTCTTGTAGCCCATGTCATCATAGATGATGCCGCCGTTTCCGTCACGAAGGTATACCGGATAGATAGGGGCCACGTTGCCTGCAAATGAGAACACGTTGCCGGTACCGCTTCCGTTTCCGTTGTTCCAGTCGAAGTTCGAGTAGGCTGCGTTCATTCCGACCTTGAGGTAGTCCTTTATCTGGTAGTCAGCCCTGAGACGTGCGGTGTAACGCTCCATGGATTCGCCCTGGATCAGACCCTTGTTGTTGAGGTAACCGAATGATGCGAAGATCTGGGCATTTCCCGGAGAACCGGATGCGCTGACGTTGTATTCCTGACGGAGGGAGTTCCTGTATGACTCCTTCATCCAGTCATCCGGCTGAAGCCAGAAATACTGGCCTTTGTAGAAGACCTTGCGGCCGAATGTCGCGTTAGGGTTGAACTTGCCGTTTGTGCCGATGAGGTTCTGGCCTTCAGGCAATGTATAGGTAAGGTATCCGAGACCTCCCACATCAGGAGAGCCTGCCACGTTTGCGGCTGCCTTCAGATTGGCGTCTGTCTCAGACATTCCCTGCTCGAGTCTGTAGTAGTTGTAGAGGGAGTTGTAGTGAGCCTCGTAGTAGAGTTTAGGGTCCTTGATGTACTCATAACTTCTGAGCGCCTTGGTATTGAGACCCCACTTTGCGTCCACGCTGACTGTCGCTTCGCCTCTCTTGGCCTTCTTAGTGGTGATCATGATGACACCGTTGGCACCACGCGCACCGTAGAGGGCGTTGGAAGCCGCGTCCTTGAGGACTGTCATGGACTCGATGTCCGCTGTGTTGAGGTTGTTCATGTCGCCGTTGTATGGCACTCCGTCCACGATGTAGAGAGGTGCATTTCCGGCAGAGATGGAACTTGTACCACGGATACGGATGGAAGGGCTGCTTCCAAGGGATCCTGATGATGTGGTCATCTGGACACCGGCAACCATACCTTCAAGCGCCCTGGTGACATCGGTCGACTGTACCTTGGCGATGTCGTCCGACTTGACTACCGTAGCGGAACCGGTGAACGATTCCTTGGTAGCCGTACCGAAGGCGACGACGATGGTCTCTTCAATCATTTCTGTGTCAGGGGCAAGTTCGACATTGTGAACAGTCTGTCCTTCCACAGGGACCGGTGTGTCCTTATATCCTATAGAAGAGAATATCAGAAGTCCGTCTGCGGGAACATCGATGGAATAAAGTCCGTCCATATCGGTCATTCCTCCGATCATTGTTCCGTCCAGACGGATTGAGGCGAACGGCACAGGTTCACCTGTGGAGGAGTCTTTAACGACTCCTGTCACGGTGATGTTCTGCGCATAAACTGCCGAGGTCACGAAAAGAAACAGACCCAGCAATGCATATTTCATATTCTTCATCTGCAAAAACATGGTTTTCTCAATGTTAGTCTTAGTTCAATTGGATCTTGACGTTGCAGTCCTTGATGCTTCCTGTGATGCGGTTAGGTGTTCCAGGGTTGTCATCGATGAAATCCCATTCAAAGTCATAGATGTCGTCACCGGTACGGGTAACCTTCACCCATCCGTTCACTGCAGGAGCATGTCCGTCAAGGATTCCATGACGTCCTGTCTCATAATGCATGTACCAGTTGCCTCTGAAGCCGTCTTCCGCCCATGTGAAGCCTCTTCTGGCGTTGCATCTGTCATAACTTGTGATACCGAGGCCTTCTGCCCAGCCCGGGAACTGTTCTGCATAATAAGGGTCGAAGATCTCGTCTGCAGGACGGTCCATACGGCTCACATATATCTCATACATCTCATGAGTCTTTTCAAGGTTAGGCTGCATTGTGTATGTGTATGTCTTGTTGAGTTCAGGAGCGATCACACCCTGCGATGCAAGTGGAAGGACGAACTCGAGAACCATCACGTCACCGTCCATGCACCATGCCTCCAGACGGTCAGGAATTCCGTTTTCATTGTCATCCTGAAGCCATGGGATCTCCTTCTCTTCCGGAGTCCAGTCACGTGGCTGGAGATAAAGTTGCCATGCCTCTGCGATGTCGTAGTTCCATTGAGGCTCGACATTGTCCCTGTGGAGGGTCTCGATGAGCCTGAGGGTACCGCCTGTCACCTTTGACATGTCGCACTCGACATCGTGGTCAAGGGTGGTAAGGAAACTCTCGCTTGCACCAGTCATAGCCTGGTCATCTACGAGGACTTCGCCTCTCCACTCGCCTGAGATGGTTCTTGATGAAGTCTTGAAGGTATATTTCATGGTCATCATCTTCGCCTTTGCCATCGTTGTCTCGGCATCATCGTCGTATGCGATGTCTACAACTCCTGAGGTGATGTATTCCATCACGTTCTCGCCGTCACCGGCGATCTGAAGGAGATAGGTTCCGAATGGAGATGAGTCCATAAGAAGACCTGGAAGAAGGCTCCATCTCTGGAACAGAGTAGATGATGTCGCTGTAGAGACGGTGTATCTGCCTTCCTCAAGTACAGGAGGGGTATTGCCTGAATAGAGTCTTGAGAAGAAATTGAGGGTGAGATAGATACCGGGAACTTCCATGACCTCGCCGTCGACAAGGAAACCCTTGGTGTGCATGTTGATGATGAAGTTTCCTGTACCATAGCCGAACAGGTCACCGTTGTAGATGCATTCAAGATCGGTGAAAGGAACATCGATGATGTCATCGTCCGCACCGACCATTGCAGGAGCCTCTGTAAGATAGTCCAGCATCACGAGCGGAGAATTGAACACATAGTCCACTGTATCCGCCATCTCGCCTTTCGTTATGACAAGACCGCTTGTGACGATCTGATAGTCTCCATCCTGACTGCGGGTGACAGATACATTACCGGACTTGAGAGCCCATTTCGACTGAGAATCCCCGACAAGCCTTGTGACATATGACTTGGAGGCATCGATAACATTTATTCCGGTCTCATATGAAACAGGGTAATCACCGACAGGAAGCGCAACTTCCGCATCTGCAGGAAGAAGGTCAGTCCTGAAGTTAAGAACAAGCATGTCGCCTTCTGAATCAAGGTAAGGCTTGCTCAACTCATCTTGATAGCACCTTGCATTACTGAGGACTACCGAGAACACAGCCATGTCGTCATGATTGATGTTGCCGTAGTACATTCCCAATCTTGTGTCCTGAAGATGTACGGCACCTTCAGGAAGCACAACTACGGACTCTCCATCATGCGGGTCTGCAGGCTGCTGGCATGCGGCAGCGAGAGACATGACTGCAAGAAGCGATAAGAATAATCTTTTCATCTATATTATTATTTTTAGAACGCAAATATGTAACGGACGCGATAGTGGCCCTTGCTCTTCAACTGGTTGTTAAAGATCTCTCCGTTGGAGAACTGGATTGCACATGCCCATGAAGAACTTCCGGCAGACTCGGTAGATGCCCAATAACGATAAGTATCCAGAGTACCCGGAGCAATATCGTAATTAGGCGTTACCGCACTGATCTTGGTTCCACCTGCTGCAACTATGTTTGCAGAAACTGTCTCGAATGACTGGGCAAGAAGTTGGAGTTCAGCAGATGACGGCACGAACCAGCCTGACGCTGAAGATGGCAGGGTCACATCAGGAGCATTTTCCACAATCAGCACCTTGCTTTCAGGGTTTGCCTCATTGTAGGCCTTGAGAGCCTGAGTGTTGCTGTAGCCGCACTCAAGGTCATATCTGGTCAGGTCATTATAATTCTTGTTTTCTGACAACCATGCACCGACGTTAGTACTGGTTTCCTGCCACTTGATTTTCTTGAACTCTTCAAGCGACACAACGAGTCCGTTTGTGAAACCGCTCAAGCCGCTGTCCTGAAGCGAAGGGTTCTTGGTCGAGAAGACGATTCCTACCACTTCCTTGCTGCTGTCCAGTTCAGATGATGTGGTTCCGTCAGAATAATAGTAGTCTCCTACTGCCACTGAAGAAACCGGTTCTGATACGGTTACAGTGAACTCGACGGTCTTGCCGTCCTTGAGGGTTCCTGTGACGGCTGCAGTACCTGCACCATTGGCAGTGATCTTTCCGTCCGAAGCGACTGACACTATATCATCAGATGACGATGTCCATGTCACTGTCCTGTATGATGCATTCGCAGGCAGGATTTCCACTTCAAGGAACATCTCATCGCCCACCTCAAGGGAGAGTTGAGACTCGCCTACGACAGTAAATGACTCTACAGGCACAGGCAGGACTTCAATCGAGAAGTTGACTCTGGCGCTGCTGTTGTCAGAAGCATATGCGGTGAAACTGTGGACGCCGACTTCTTTTGCCGTCCATGTGTTGTCCGGCACCTGCATGAATCCACCACCTGCATACCATACATCCTGGTTGGCCTTTTCCGGAAGAACCTTAGCCTCAAATGTGAAGGTATCGCCGTGCATCATCTTGTAGTCTGCACCGTCCACGCTCGGAACGGCAGTGAGAATCACCTGTTCAGGAAGAGCCTTCACGACAGTAAGTTCAAATGCCTTCTCCTTCTCATCTGCGATATGTGTGATGGTCACCTTCACACCGTTGTCAATACCTGACTTCTCGATATGTTCGATGACAGCAGTGACATTTCCTTCTGCATCCACTGTAGCGACAGTCTCGTCAGAAGACTTCCATGACACAGATGCCGGTGTGTGCGCCTTGCCGTCCACCTTTCTTGTATACGCGGCGTAGAGACGGACTGACTTGTCCTGCTGAAGTCCCTTTGCAGGAACGGTCATGTCGGCAATCGAAATGGTGATGTCGAAGTCAACAGCGGCTGTCTGTACAGTCACCTTGCACTCAGCCTTCTTGCCGTTTGCTGCAGTCGCAGTAATGACTGCTGTACCTTCCTTGAGGGCCTTCACCTTGCCGCCGTCCACACTTGCGACTTCAGAGTCGGATGACGCCCATGTCACAGTCTTGTCCGGTGCGTTATCAGGCTTCACTGTCGCTGTAAGGGTGAACTCCTCTTCAACCTTGACGGTCACTTCCGAAGCGCTGAGTTCTACCCAAGCCTCATCGGTCACTGTCACCTTGCACTCGCCTTTCACGCCGTTGGCTGCAGTCGCGGTAATCGTAGCATCTCCTGAAGCCACACCTGTAACGACACCTTCCGCTGTCACTGTAGCCACCTTCTCGTCTGAAGAGGCATATGTAAGAGTCTTGTTCTCAGCATTTTCCGGAGCGACGAATGCTACAAGGGAGAATGTCTGTCCTTCTTCAATAGTCTTTGCCGAAGGCTCGAGCCTAACGCTCTCGACCTTTATTTCTGCAGCCCTCACGGTAACATTGCAGATGGCCTTGACATTAGGATGCTTCTTGTCGGTCACATAAACCTGTGTAGAGCCGGCATTCTTCGGGGTCACGACTCCCTGCTGGGTAACCTCAACGATGGTGATCTCCCTGTCGTCAGCACCTTTCATCTTGTCGGCAGTCCACTCAAGTTCTGCATAGTTTTCCACTACGTTGTTATCTTCGTCATAGCAAGTGGCAATGAGCTGGACAGCCTCTTCGCCTACCCTCATTTCGAGTATGGCCGGTTTCACGTCGATCTTCTTCACTTCTGCCTCCAGTACAGGAGTCTTGACAGTGACGGTACAGGTCGCCTCCTTCTCAGATACCGTATCCTTCACCTTTATCACTGCCTCACCTTCAGCCTTTACAGTAACGACTCCGTCAGCGACTGTTGCTACAGCATCGTCAGACGAACTCCATTCAAGAAGTGATTTGTCGTAGTCTGCAGGTTCATATGAGACCTGAAGGGTAACAGGATCGTCACCGACATTGAGGGCAAGTGAAGCAGGAGAGACACTCAGACTTGTAACACCCAGAACAGGCTTCTCAAGGACCTTGATGGTTCCCTGATTGAAGACTGTCGAAAGGCCGTCAGAGACAATGATGTCCACCTTTCCACCCTCTACATATGAATTGAAGCATACCTTGTATTCGGTATCGCTGACCTTTTCCGACTGGAAAGCGAGAGCATCACTGCTCTGCTTGAACTCCCACTTCAGATGACTTGCGTCATAATCAGCGGGCTCGACAGCGGCAATGACCTGGGCCCACTGACCTTCAGTCAGTTCATCTGGCATGGTAAGGGTGATCTTTGTAGCCTTTACGATCTTTTCAGTCACAGCGATATCCGCTGTCTGGGAAAGACCTGAATTCTTGTCAGCCACCTTGACAGTAAGTTTTGCGCCTTCCACATAGCCTTTGAAAGACACCTTATATTCAGATGCACTTACCTTCTGTGCTACTGCACCGATCCCTTCATCACTCGGAGTCATTGTCCACACAAGGTCTTCAGCATTGTATCCTGCCGGCTCCACTGTAGCCTTGACCGTAGCCCATGTCTCGTCTGCAGGGAGACTTGCCGGTGCATCAAGAGTGATCTTTGTAGCCTTGATGGCAGAAACCGTGATCTGGCACGATGCAGACTCGTTCTCCACTTTTGCAGTGATGGTGACGGTACCCTGCTTGAGAGCAGTGACCTTTCCGTTCTTGCCTACCGATGCCACTGAAGCATCCGATGAAGAGAATGACGGAGCCTTGGTCGAACCTGTCACACTCAGTTCTCCTGCAAGATCCTTCTCCTGTCCGACTGTCATCTGATAGGACTGAGCCGCAAACCTGACGGTTACAGGCTCGGCTTCCTTCTGACATGCCGAAAAGAAAAGCAACATGGCAGATAGAGCAGTAAGTAATAGTCTAAATCTTTTCATAATATTTTAAATCTTATCTTTCAAGTCTCATTGTGTCGATACGAGGTACGATAGAGTCTGTAGTCACAGGAACGAGACCCGCATACAGCATCGAGATGTACGAATAGTTGAAGTAAAGGAACGGAGCATCATAGTGGACTCCGTTGAGGTCGAACGAGAATATCTCCGGTGTCGCTACAGCATGGTTGTCGTCAGCAAGAGCAAAACGTGCAATCCTGATGTTAGGGATATCCACAGGCACCTCCGTCAGTTCGTCACCATACATGATCTCCACGCATCCATACAGATAGAAGTCATAGAAATCGGCAAGAGCGGAATCTTCAAAGTCCTTCATCTCTTCAGACACAACATAAACGAATCCTGTAGACTTCTCGAAATAAAGAAGAACCGGGCGCTCATATGGAAGAGCCTCGAAATATTCTGTTGCAGAGGTATGTTCCCATCCCGCCATTCTGAGATAGAGGTTGTTTTCCTCAGGAGATATCTCCACAGAATACCTTATCTCCTGGTCTTTACACTTTCCTACCACAGTCCATTTTCCTATCCACTTGCGGTATGAATCAAGAGCAGCCTCCTGCTCGATGGTGCAGTCTGTCATTGCATAATAACCGGTAAGTTCACCCTGAGCGTCAATTCCTATCATGAACAGGATGTAGTCACCGTGACGAAGGCGGTCCTCGATGTGCTCGCTGTCACCTTCCTTGATCACATTCATCCACTTCACATTGGAAAGGTTGCGGAAGGCAACATAGTCCTCAAAGCACCTGCGGAGATCTCCGCCGTATGAGTCCTCGAAGTCTGTCTTGGAAAGCAGGCATGGAACATATGTGTCAAGAGAGCCACCTGTCGTACATTCAAAAACCTCAGTCTCAGCATCAGGATCCTCGGCAGCCACCTTGCGCTCCTTATATGCGATCGCCCAAGACGGATGACGCTCGAAGACAGCAGGGTCGCGCAATGTGACAAAGACAAGTTCAGCAACATTGCCTACCATCTCTCCTGCAGGAGAAATACGAGAAGCAATGACTCTGTAATCGGTCTTTGCCGCAAGGTTTTCAATGGTGATATTCTTGTTGACGCCAACATTTCCCACAATCTCCCCGTCTTCATCGAGATCCGCTGCAATCTTCTCAGCGAGAAGGACTTCTCCGTCAGAAAGCAGGTCCTCTGTAACCATATAGTACCAAAAATCTTCATGACTTCCGTCATGGGTGAGCCTGACATAGGCCTTTTCCTGAAAGACCTCATCAAGCCTCAGCCCCAGGACAACGTCATCAGGGGTGATGGTCTGAACTGGCTCGTCAGTACATCCGGCAACAAGCATGATGGCTCCAAGGCCAAGAATACAGCACAATGATTTAAGCAGTTTCATATTCATAGATTTAAATTCTTGATCATTCATTTCGGCATAGCGGCACTATACCAACCTGCAAAGTTAATCAATTATCAATCAAATACAACAAAAATTTAACTTTTTGTAGCCCCACCCTTATAAAACTTACAATTTTACGCAAAATATCGAATTTCTCTTTCATTTCATCACAATATGAGCCCATAATCGCCTGTTTACATAAAATCGTTAAGCAACGCAGGACCTGACGAAAAAAAATCAGAAGCAAATTTCTGTATATCAAATCTCTTTATTATCTTTGCCGCCGAAACATTATTGAACAGACAAGTGGAACCTCCCAGTCCTATAGTAAAAGATCAGAATATCATGGCGGATCAGAAATCTGACGATCCGTTGTCCAGCAGCGTATTTGTGATTATAAACGGCACTTCCGACTATCGTCAGGAAGGTTTTTCCGTATGTGCATGGTCTGCACATACAGGTTTCTCGTATATAGGCACGACAGGCGCCACCGAATCATAAACAGACACATTTATTATATATATGGCACTATATTTCAGAAAGAAATTAGAGAACAAGGCGGAAATCGCAGTATGGCAGGTAACCGAAACGGAAGAGGAACTTCTGAAACTCATTTCAGTACCGAGTGACGAACTGGAAGAGATAATGCTGTTCAGAAGTGAAAGTCAGAGAAGGCAGAAACTCGCGGTAAGGGCTCTCCTGAACGAGGTTTTTGAGGATAAGATGTACCTCAACCATCATGACAACGGCCAGCCGTATCTGGAGAACTGCGTCACCAACATCAGCATAACCCATACGGAAAAATACGTAGCGATCATCATCCACGACGAAGAGGACCTCGGAATCGACATCGAGTCTCTCGACAGGGATTTCTCTGCCGTGGAGAAGAAGGCGCTTTCAGAAGATGAGATAGACGACCTGGAAAAGGAGAAGAGGAATGAGCAACTGGCCATCTACTGGTGCGCCAAGGAGGCCATATTCAAGAGAATGTCGCAGAACAGGGTCGACTTCGCAGAGCAGATCGAGGTGGAGAAGTTCAATGTGAGGAAAGAAGGCGAACTTGAGGCCACCTTCATTCACAAGGACGAGCATGAGGAGGAGTTTGAACTCGAATATATGATATTCGACCGCCACGTCCTCGTGTGGCTCGTGGGATAGTACCTGATGAAGAAAACTGATAACCAATGAAGAGAACAATTACATTCATCGCCAGCCTGACAGCGTACTGTCTGGCTGGCTTTGTCTTTGCTGAAGCAAAGGTGACCGAAATGCCTGACTGGCAGAATCCTCAGATCGTGGAGAGAAACCGTCTTCCGATGAGGGCACATTTCGAGACGGACGGACTGAAGCAGACACTGAACGGCGTCTGGGATTTCAAATGGTACGAGACAGTGGGCGCAAGGTCGGCCGAGTTCTTCAGAACGGATTTCGACGCATCGGAATGGGACAGGATGCCGGTTCCGGGAATGTGGGAACTCAACGGGTACGGCGACCCTGTATATGTGAATGTGGGTTACCCATGGAGGGGACACTACAGGAACAACCCTCCTTTCCCTTCTGACTGGCACAATTACGCGGGACAGTACCGCAGGACCTTCACCCTCGACGAAGAATGGAAGGGCAAGGACATCATCCTCCATATCGGAGCGGCAAGTTCAAATGTCCGCGTATGGGTGAACGGCAAGGAGGTCGGATACAGCGAGGACAGCAAACTGGAGGCCCGTTTCGACATCACGAAATTCGTGAAGACAGGAGAGAACCTCATAGCCCTGGAGATATTCAGATGGTGCGACGGTTCTTATCTCGAGGACCAGGATTTCTGGCGTCTTACCGGCATTTCCCGTGACGTATATGTGTTTTCACGCGAAAAGGCCCGCGTAGAGGACATCCATGTCATTGCATCTGCATCCGGTGAGGTGAAGATCGAGACCGAGATGACAAAAGGAGTGGGTTCGGTGCGGTATGCACTTTATGACGCCAAGGGCCGTGAGGTGCCGTTTGAACTGACTCTGGATGACCACATGACGAAGAAGACCGCTTCAGGAAACAGCATCGTCAATCAGACCATGAAGGTGAACGGTCCGCTGCTGTGGTCGGCGGAGACTCCGAACCTATATACGCTCGAGGTGACTTCGTTCGCAAAGAAGGGAGGAAAACTGGTTCAGTCGGAGAAGTTTGCCATCGAGATCGGCTTCAGGGACATATGCGTCAAGGACGGACAGGTCCTTGTGAACGGCAAGCCAGTCCTTTTCAAGGGAGCCAACAGACACGAGATGAATCCGTACAAGGGATATGTGGTGTCGGAGGCAGACATGATACAGGATATAAGGATAATGAAGCAGTTGAATATCAACGCAGTACGCACATGTCACTACCCGGACGACCCTCTTTGGTACACACTCTGCGACAGATATGGTCTGTATATGGTGGCTGAGGCGGACATCGAGTCGCACGGCATGGGATACGGAGACGAGACCCTGGCCAAGGATCCGGCATATGAGCACGCCCATCTTGAAAGGATCCGCCGGGCGGTCCAGCGCGACTTCAACCATCCTGCAGTGATATTCTGGAGTCTCGGCAACGAGGCAGGGTTCGGTCCTAACTTCATCAAGGGATATGAAATGGTGAAGGCGATGGACCCGAGCAGGCCGGTACAATACGAACAGGCAGGCCTCAACCCGCAGACGGATATCGTATGTCCGATGTACTGGGACTATGACAAGTGTGAGAGATACGCATCTTCCAACCCTGAAAGGCCACTCATCCAGTGCGAGTATGCCCATGCGATGGGCAATTCGATGGGAGGTCTGAAGGAATACTGGGACCTTATCCGCAAATATCCTTCATATCAGGGAGGATTCATATGGGACTTCGTGGACCAGGCACTCTGGTGGCCGGCAGATGCGGTAAAGGACGGCACCGACCATGTCTTCGTGTACGGAGGCGATTTCAACGATTATGACCCTTCAGACAATTCATTCTGCTGCAACGGCATCATCGCCGCAGACCGCAGTGTCCACCCTCATGCCTATGAGGTGGCGTACCAGTATCGTTCCATCCATACTTCAGCGACCGCTGATCAGGCAAGGGACGGCAAGGTGAAGGTATATAATGAGAACTTCTTCATAGACCTTTCGCGCTATGCCCTGAACTGGCAGGTGGAGGTGGACGGCAGGGTCGTACTGAGAGGAAACGTTCCTTCCGTCAAGGTCGGTCCTCAGGATACCGCCGATGTGTCACTCGGATTCAACGAGGCTGATATTCTTGAAGTTGCAGGCATCGAAGACCTTGCCTCACATGATGTCTATCTCAATGTCGGATATTTCCTCAGACGTGCAGACGGCATCCTGGAGGCCGGCCATGAGGTGGCATACGACCAGATATGCATAAACAGGGCTCCGATGAAGATTCCGGCCAACGAGTCCGGCAGACCTTCATATTCCGTGGACGGGAAGGCTCATGTATTCAGCGGCATCATGGACTTCGAAGGCTCCGGAAACGACCGTACCGCGCCGTGGACAGCCACTGTCGACGAGTCTACGGGCGCTCTTGCTTCATATAAGGTGAACGGTAAGGAGATGCTTGAATCACCGCTCGTACCTTGCTTCGGCAGGGCTGCTACCGAAAATGACCTTGGAGCAGGCCAGGACAAGAGGATGGAGTTCTGGCGGTCTATGAACCTGACCGTGGACTCTTTCGCTGTGACTGAGGAAGACGGAGCAGTGGTGGTGGACGTGAAGTTCCTCCCTGTTTCAGAAGCCGTCCTTGTCGGGGTGCAATACAGACTTCATGCTGACGGCGAAGTGGCTGTGGAACTTACGCTCGAGGATGCAGGAAAACTCGCCCAGACACGCATGCTGCCTCGTTTCGGAATGGAGTTCGCCATGAACGGAGCATATTCGACATTCGAATTCTTCGGCTACGGTCCTCATGAGAATTATATCGACAGAAGGACTTCGGCCATCATGGGACATTATGTCCAGAGGGTCGAGGATCAGTACCATTACGGTTATGTACGCCCTCAGGAGTCAGGAACAAAGACCGGTCTGAAGTGGATGAGGGTGCTCGACGACAACGGAGCAGGCTTCGAGATCGCTTCAGAAGGGGAATTCTCCGGTTCTGCCCTTCCGTTCCACTGGACGCAGATGGATGTAAGAAGGCTCGGCAACAATCAGGCGCACTCTCTCGAACTCAAGGTACTCGCTCATGAAGACTGCCGCTCCCTCGGGAAGACATGGGTAAATGTGGACCTTGTACAGATGGGACTCGGCTGCATCACTTCATGGGGTGCATGGCCTCGTGAAGAGCATCTTGTGAAGGCTCAACCTTACCGTTTCAACTATGTGATACGTCCTGTGGGCAACTGACGGACGAGCGATCCCATTCTTACCCTTATTTAGATTTTTTCAAATTTATACATTTCGCAAAATTCTGTTTTTCAGGAAATTAACAGAATTTTGCGAAAATTGTTAATAACTTTTTGTTCAGAAAGTTTTGTATATATTACATTGCTGACTATCTTTGTTCTCCCGGCAGAATGCGGTTCTTCCGGAGAGTACAAATCCACTAGAAACACTAATCCTCATCCCAAGCCCTTGCAAAGGGGTTTGGTTATATCTAACACTGACTTGTTATGGTTAAGCATGTAGTAAAACGCGACGGCAGGGTCGTGATCTTTGACAAAAGAAAAATCGTTGACGCCATCCTTAAGGCGATGGATGTAACTGAGGCTGGAGAGGACATCGTCCTTGCAGCGGAAATCGCAGCGGCAATCTCAAAGATTGACGTTGACGACATGAGCGTGGAGGACATCCAGGATCAGGTGGAACTTGAACTGATGCATAGTCCGCGCAAGGAGGTGGCAAAGAAGTACATCGCATACCGCA
>JAFVHZ010000140.1 GCA_017474265.1 Bacteroidales bacterium
AGGGTGCCAAGTGGTACAACAAGATGTTCCAGGATCCATCTTTCGTAAAGGAAGTGAAGGACAGATGGAATGAACTCTATCCGAAGTTCCTTGAGATTCCTGACTATGTTGAGGAGCAGATCGCGCTTCTGGATGGTGCTCAGGACCGTAATTTCGAGAGGTGGGATATCCTTGACAAGTATGTGTGGCCGAATGCGGTATGGCTCGGTACATACGAGGCTGAGGTAGAGTTCTTCCTGGATTTCTACACACGTCGTATAGAGTGGCTCAACAAACAGTTGAACGCTTTGTAGAATTGCAGCATCCGGGCATCGGAGTAATTTGAATCTCGCTTCGTCGGAACAAGTTCCGACTTCGTCCCTCCCACGACTGCGTCGTGGGCCCCTCCCTCTAACGTGGCCGAGGGTGGCCACGCCAATTCAAATTACTCCGATGTCCGGATGCATGGTACTTGGTACAAAGATATCAGATCAGTTTGGTTATTGCAGGAGCCATGCGAGGTTGAAGGAATAGTGCAGGCGGCTTGAGAGGATGTGGATGGTGCCGTCCGGTGTCTGGGTGCCTGCGAGGTATCCGCGTGGCTCTGCATGGGTGCCGTCCATGATGAACTGCTTGGTCCACGCTCCGCCGTCAAGCATCCTTTCGACTCCGTCCGTCATCAGTTTCTTCACAGGCCATGTCTTGCCTTCATCGTATGAGACTGCAGCGAACATGCCGTAACCCTTGACTCCGCCGAAGTCAATTCCGCGGAATTCTTCAGGCGTGCGCTGTGGGTGGTCGGTGAAGGAAACCAGAAGGAGAGGACCTTCCTGCAGACGCATGAGCACGAGCCTCTGTCCTCCGTCTATAGGGGTGAATTCCGTGGCATGATATGTCCAAGTGCGGCCTCCATCCCTGGATATGCTCATAGGCATACGTTTACGACCTTCCTTATCGGTGATGCTGTTGCCTCTTCCGAGTGCCATGAGAGAGCCGTCTCCGAGTTCCACGATGCCGGCATGTATTCCGGCAATGGTGCTTCCTGTACCTCCGTCGATGAACTCCGGCAGGGGAGCGCCGTCCCATGGGTCTGTCCATGTGATGCCGTTGTCCTTGCTGATGTGTACTGCTGTGCCGTCATGGCCTCCGGGACCAGCATCGCAGCATTGAACCAGACTTCCGTCAGAAGTCACGATGGGGCCTGCTATCACTTGATGACGCATGGTGTGGCCGTTTACCAGTTCCGGTGCTGTCCATGTCATTCCGTTGTCAGCGCTGAACCTGACGCTCATCGCAAGAGTCTTCCAGTCTCCGGCGTTGCTCACACCGTTGACGTGCATGAGTCTTCCGTCAGGAAGGTGCAGCAGGGAGCATCCTGTCATGTTTCTGTCCGGTACCTTGAAGAAGAGTTGAGGCTTGCTCCACTGCTTTTCGCCTTTTCTGAGTCTCGAACTGAGGACCACCATTTCGCGTCCGCTTTCAGCGTCGCATGAGAACCATATGGCCAGAAGGTCGCCGTTGTCGCACCATGTTACTGCCGGCTGATGGTTGTGACGGTAGAACGGTGTGCTGTCATCCGGGGTGTGGATATATGGGACAGGTGGAGTCCAAAGCGGCACTTCTGAACCTTTTCTCCATTTCGCCTTGCGCTGATTTACCTTCGCTGTCTTTAGTTCTGGTGCGTGACGCTCCGGAATGACTTCACTCTCGACTATTCTGAAGCCGATCTGGCTGTGTCTGTCGGAAGGTATTGCTGCAGACCTGTTTGCACTTCTTAGAAAGGCGTGCGGAGTGTTGTGGCTGCCGCCACGTGTCACCTTGAACATGCCTTTGTCAGGTCCTGCAGGGTCGGAGACTTCATCCGACGGGTATGGTCCATACCAGTCCAGACACCATTCCTCCACGTTGCCATGCATGTCGTACAGACCGAAGGCATTCGGCTCTGACTGTGCGACTTCCAGTGATACCTGCACCATGTTCCGTTCTGTCTGCTGATGCTTCTGCATCGACTCCGGCAGTCCGTCTCCGGTATAATAGAGAGTGTATGTTCCTGCCCGGCAGGCATATTCCCATTCCGCCTCCGTAGGCAGGCGGAAGGTCTTTCCTGTCTTTTCCGACAACCATCTGCAGTAGGCCAGGGCATCTTCGTATGAGACGTTTACCACGGCGTCATTGTCTTCAGTCGAGAATCCGTCCCGGCCTCTTAGACTGCGGTGTTCAGGACGGAACAGTTCATATTGGGCGTTGGTGATTTCGGTGACGCTCATCCTGAAAGGAGAAGATATGTTCACCTTGTGGACAGGGGCTTCGTCGTAGTCATGTCCCCATCCTGAAGAGCCCATCCAGTAGTATCCCGCTGGTATTTCAATCATCTGAGGTACATTGTCTTGTGCAGCCGCAGTGCTGACTGAAACGAAAAAAAGTGCGGATGCAAGTATGGTTCTGGTCATAAATTTGCTATGTTTTCCATGACGGCATCGTGCCTTCATGTGTGCAAGTTAATGATAATTTTTGTCAATTATGGCGGTCACGGAAAGATTTACGTTGAGTTCGGGTTATGACAGACTTAAGATAAGCGTCCTGGCGGTATGGCCGGAAGGGAAGCCTGAGGCTATTCTTCAGGTGGCTCACGGCATGTACGGATATAAGGAAAGATTTCTTCCGTTCATGGATTATATGGCGGAAAATGGAGTTCTCTGTGTAGCCAATGACCATAGGGGACATGGAGCCAGTGTGCTGTCTGACAAGGATTTGGGGTATAT
>JAFVHZ010000141.1 GCA_017474265.1 Bacteroidales bacterium
GGTGTCCAGGATACGGAGCTCGGTCTCTGACGGATCACGTCCCTCTTTCCTGAAGTAGTTGACCACTTCGCGGAGGTCATCCGCATTCATGGCAAGACCCATCTTACGGCAATATGGAGCAAGTTCCTCCTCTGTGAGAGCAGTAAGGCCTTCGAGGACAGGCACAGGAGCGACTTCAGGCTGCTCGAGTGCAGTGAGTTTCGACAGGTCCTTCTCACGGGACTCGACTGCGTTGATGTAATATTTCTTTATCCTTGCCACAGTCTCATCGGAAGTGTCGCCAGGAAGGATGATGAGTTTTGAACTCTTTATGCTCACCTTGGCTGTAGGATCGATGAGACGTACACAGTCAACGGCAGAAGCCGCACGCTGGTCGAACTGCCCCGGAAGGTACTCCACGGCAATATATCTTGTTCCCGACAGGTCACATTCGTCAGTGACACAGTCTGTCACGATCTCTCCGAACACGCTGTATCTGCTCTTCTCAAGAAGTTCCTGTGAAAAGCCGAAGAGGTCATAGACATTAAGCAAACGCAGCGTTCCGAGATCGATCTGAAGATTTTCGTTCAGTTCGCTCAGAAGGCTGCGTGCCTCCACCTGAAATTCAGGGTATTTTTCTACAAATATGCGATAGTTGCTCATAGTCTTATATTGTTGCTTCAAGAACTTTCTGGGTCTGCTCCTTTCTGAACTGGTCAAGTTTCGCGGCCAGTACCTCATCTGTCAAGGCAAGAATCTGTGCAGCGAAGAGACCTGCGTTCTTCGCACCGTTGATGGCCATGGTCGCTACTGGAATGCCTGCAGGCATCTGTACGATGGACAGAAGGGAATCCATTCCGCCGAGGGCCTTGGTCTGGATAGGCACACCGATCACAGGCACTGTGGTCATTCCCGCCACCACACCTGCAACATGGGCTGCTCCACCCGCTCCGGCGATGATCACGCCTATTCCTTCCGATTTTGCTGACTTTGCGAATTCGCACATGAGGTCAGGAGTCCTGTGTGCGCTTATAACCTTCTTTACCACCTCGACTCCGAATCCTTCGAGGACATTGATCGCCTGCGACATGATCTCAAGGTCGCTGGTCGAACCCATAATGATTGCGACTTTCATACGTTTCTGAATTAAGCCACAAATATAGTGAAAGTTTTATTTATTTGCTCACCCCACCGGACCAAATTCCACGACCAACGAGAAGCATTACCTTTCATGTCGGTCATGGCTTTCTTAGAGCATGAACTCTATACCTACATTGAAATTGAAAAGGCCGTCGTAGTAGTTTCTGTAGTCATTCACGATGGTCAGGTCGTGTGACGGAGCATCATACGGCAAGACGAAGAAACGTGGCTCGAGGAAGAGGGAGAACCTGCGGGTAATATTGACCTTGGCCTGCACACCACCCGACAGACCCATATATGGGGTGTTGATCACAAGGTCACGGTCCACCTTATACATATAGCCTAACTCCGGTCCGAAAAGTAGAGACGCAGCAAACAAAGGACGGCCATCGGACTTACCCATGGCATGCCTTACAAGGCCGACCACATCCAGCATTCCTTCTGCCCTGACCGCGAAATAATTGCAAGGCATCTCCTTGTCATTGTAATGAACCCATGATCCACGCGAGTATGCAGCCGTGTATCTGAATGCGAAATAGTCGGTATAATACTTTCCGATGGACAGGCCCATATGGATACCCATAGCCTTGGCAAGTCCTACCGCACCATATACAAGGTCCGAATTCTGGAAATGAGGGCCTCCCATCAGTGATATGAACCAGCCTTCCCCACGTGGCAGAAGGTTCGGCGAATCTTCAACGGAAGACTGGCGGATGTTATAGGTGAGGCCGACAGAACCTTTGAATGCCGCCATCCACCTGCGCCAGTTTCCTGTATAATACAGAGCCACACCATTGGTATAGATGGCCGCCTGCGGCTCCACGAACAGACTTATATCCTTGAAGAGCCTCAGATTGAGATTCAGGCCCACATGGCCTTCGAAAGAATGTCCGGTACTTCTGTATTCCTTGCCGGATTGAGGCGAGGTCCTCACAAGATTGGTATTTGCATACGCCACTCCCGCCACCAGTGACGCCTCGCAGAAACGTGAAGATTTATATCCTCCCACGTAGGAACTCAGGTTGAAGAGATAGGATGCACCGATTTCCAGATTTGTGACAGGAGAGGCATCCTCATTCTCACTCCACCTTGCATAATCAAGATCCAGACGGACAGCATGGTCCTGATGGAGCCACTTGCCGAAAGACAGACCGCCGCCTATGCCGAAACTGTAGTCGTCAGGAACGAGTTTGAAGGTAGTCCCACGAAGCGAAACGAAAGTATTGTCCATGAAACTGCCGGATCTGAAAGAAGAGAAGTCGGTAGTCCTCTGTCTGCGGACATTGACATAGGCGCTGACGTCACGTCCTCTGTCAACGACCTTCTTGACGGTATCTGCCTTTGGAGATGTCAGCATCTTCATGACATCTTCAGCAGACATCATGCTGGTATCAGCCACAGCGAGAGTATCTGCCGCAGCGTCAGCAACGACTACGGTATCACTCTGGGCATTGGAAATCACACTAAAACAAAGTGCCAGAACAACGCTTATGACCAAACCACGCTTCATATCTTACTTCTTATCCGTTTCTATACCCAAGACATCATTCAAAAGGTCCTCTGCAATATCCAGGTCCGCCTTTGCCGTAGAAATGAACTTCTTGTTCATCTCAAAGCAACGCTGCAGATACACCTTGGCCGCCTCATAATCAGAGAAACCGGTGTGCGGCTTCATGCCGGTCTCGCCTTTCTCCATCACGGCGAGAAGTTCCTCAGCCGCCTTCAGTTGGATCACGAGATCCTCGGATGCAGAACCGAAGAGCAGTATGTCGCCTTCCATATCCATCTTGATACGCTCCACTTCCTGCTTCTGGATATCGATCTCTTCCTGTGTAGCAGGCGGGATGATCTCATCCTTAGGATGCGAGAAGTTCGGATCCTTGTCCCTGTCGAATATCGCCCTCTTCATTCCGTTGACATCATTGTCATACTTCAGGCAGAGGTGCTGGGCCCTCAGATACAAAGTCACAGGCTGATCCTGAGGGAGTTTGTTCAGTGCATGGAAAATGGTTGTATCCTTTGGATCTTCGAGCAACTTGATAACGACCTCATTGCGCGGAGACGATCCTTTCACCATATCGATCGTAGCCTTCTCTTTCGGGTCATTGACATCCACATATCCTCCGAGGCAACGTACGATGGCACGGAGCATAGGATGCTCATTCTCAATGATAGACGAAAGTTCATCTGCACGCTTATAGTTCTCCATCAGCATGAGCATCTGCACCTGGTTGGCAACGATAGGGTCCGGATTCTTAGGATAGGTCTTCTTTCCATTCTCGGTCCAAGGCTGATTGGCCCTGTACTTCTCGTTGATGAAGTGGGACAAAAGCAATGTATCAGCCTCTTTGCGCTTGAGTTTCTGGACCGCCAGATTATTGGCGGGAAGCGGCCAGAACTTCCTCTCGGAATTGAACGACTCCGCCAGTGCCCGAATATAAAGAGCCTCACGCTCCTTTTCGTCTTTGACAAGTTCAAAAAGATGCCAATATTCGTTCAACGTGAACGGCAGGACACCGTTCCTGAATTCCGGCTCTTCATTGTATTTCTTGAGAATCTCTTCTGGTTCCAGATAACGGAACACAGTATACTTATACTCACATTTCACAGAA
The DNA here is from genome assembly GCA_017474265.1 of Bacteroidales bacterium. GTDB lineage: Bacteria > Bacteroidota > Bacteroidia > Bacteroidales > UBA932 > Cryptobacteroides. The sequence continues at coordinate 3,732 of JAFVHZ010000141.1, forward strand.
CGGAGTTCATCCAGCAGAGGAGAAATCTCCTGCGAATAGTACTTCAACGTCTTCATCTGCTGCCCCTGACGATCGATGTCATCAGGATACTTATCGATGATAGCCTTGACGTCGGCAGCATGTTCGGTCTTGCCCTGCTTCTCAAGAAGAGTGACAACTTCCGACCATGGAGCCACATGTCCCTGCTCCTTATGAAATATCCTGCCTCTCCAACTGTGAGGCACCACTGACCATACCTCATTGAAAACAGCATTTGTCCTGGCATCCGAGAGAGGCTTGTTCTTCGCATACTGGCCGTCAGGAGATGAATATCCGTTGAAATAGATTTCATTCATCGTATAGTCCGGATTCGAGCAGATGAGTTGAATCTCCCTTTTCAGAGAATCGAGCGAAGCCATCGTGGCTGCATCCGAACGGTCAAGTTCCGCCTTGTTGACGAGGAACTTCAACTTCATGTTCTTAGGCGTGCTCACATCCTGCATCTTTGGCTCCTTGAAATACTCCTCCCTGTCCAGATGGAACTCTTCGAAGCCATACTCAAGGAACTGGAAAGGACGTGCCACCCTTCCCGAATTGAAAACGTCAACGGTATCCTTGTAATATACGTTATTGTAGTCCTCTACCCAGATATGGGCCTTTCCGTAATAGAGACCGTCATCATTTGGCAGTTCATACGACACCGTCCACTCCACAGTATCCCTGTCCGCAGTCAGAGGAGGCATGGTCTCGGCTATGTCATACAGGTAGTCGTTGTGCCAATGATACTGGGTCTTGTGGAACTGTTCGCCGTCATACACGCGAGGAGGGAAATAATGGAGCGTGTCCGTACAGTCCGCATTGACCACAAAAGACTGGACGACAAAGCGGGCATTCTCCTTTCCGACACCTTTCACTGCCCCGAGCATCTCTTCGTCAAAATAATAGTATATAGGACTTTCTATCCTGTTTCCGTAGACCACAGGCTTACTCTTTCTTGTCTTTTTCATGCCATCTTCAATCAGAAGGGCATCATCGAGGACCGTAGTAGCCTCAATCTTCACCGTAGGAATATTGTTCCTGCCCTTGATAGGCACGAACACAGGCTTGAAAGGAGGAAGATGGAAAAGAAGGGCACCGCCGGCCTCGGCCACGAAATTGAATGTACCGTCTTCCATAGTCATCTCATAACGTCCGACAGCAGGTCCGGCGTACTCCATTTCATTATCAAACATTTCTGAGGCTGCCTTATACTCCACATTACCAGCACCCACAGTCTTGAACACCCAGATATATACGCCACCGAGAGGACCGTCATCTACTGTGCTGACGACCTTTCCCATCACACGGATCTCCTGCGCACGAAGAGCGGACGCAGAAACAAGAAGCATCAATATGAATACAAATAATCTTTTCATTACCTGATGATGTAAGTGAAGGATATTCCAAGTTTCGCAGGGAAGAGTTTGTAGCCCCATGCGTTATATGCCTGACTTGCGTCCACATAGTAGTCATCCGTCTCATAATACTGCTTGTGGAAGAAGAACAGGAAGCCGAATCCCGCAGAAAGGTCCAGACGCCAGTTCTTGCTCAGAAGGAACACATAGCCGCCGGAAAGTCCGAGAGAAGCCGCGTTGCCGCTATAGACGAAATTCCTTACGTTCATGTCGTAATTCGCCACCATAGCCGCAGCACCGACATATTCCCTGATCATAGGACGACCGTTGAACCAATAACGGTATTCCGGCTGAAAGGCAATAAGTTTCGAGTCCATGCCGTATGGCTTGTAATGTCCGAAGGCAGAGAAATCGATGCTGGAATGCTCTCCAACGACCAGTTCACAGCCAAAGTTAGGAGTCATCGCCGCCCACATCAGGGCATTGGTCTTCACACCCACTTGCTGCGCACGTGCCTCCTGCTGTCCTGCAAAAAGAAAGAACAGCAGCATGGCACAGAAGACTGTCATATACTTATTCGATAAACCAAGTCGTCCCATCATCATACACTCTTAGTTAGGTAAGGTGTCACGTAAATCAGGAACAACTTCCACTGTTCCATCATCATAAACACATAACATCAGATTATAGGTGTATCCGGATATAAATCCGCTGACAACTGCACCTAATTGTTCTGGATTGACAGTCAGGTCGGATTCAATCGTCTGGCCATCTATAGTAAGTCTGACCTTTCCGACAATCTGCTCCAGATCCGGCTCCGGCAACACGAACATATGACCCAGCAGAACTCCCTCAGACCTGAGGGCCTTGCTCATATCCTCAGTCTTCAGACTCAGGACACCGCGTGTGTTGACCCCTTCAACAAAACGCAACTGTCCCTGATTCTCCTTGGTCCGTATGCGCTCGGCAATATATAATGTGCCGTTCAAAGCCATTTCATGCAGATGAACATTCTCTATCCTGATATTTGCACGAGATGGAGAAGAGGCCTTCATGGCACAGAATCTCAGCACTGCGGCAGGATGAGAAAAGGCCAACTTAGGTTTTGCATCAGGGAAGGTCCTGATATAGTCCGCATTATAACCGGAATACAAGGTATAGTCCTTCATCTTGTCACTGGCCGAAGCAAAAGCCCAAAGAATGTCATTCTGACCAAATGGAACGACAGCGGTCACCGCATCATCTCCGACCGTGAAATCATATGCTCCCTCAGCACAATATGCATAGAAATCCAGGCTGACATCAGAAACAGCAGGATAGTAGAGGGTCTCGGGATAACTCCTTGATGTACCGAACTGTATGGTCCGGGACGATGGGTCATAGAATGCCTCGGCATTGTCGAGATAGACACTATTGCCATCACCATTCCATTTTTCAGCATTCTTGTCTAGAGCATAAACGCCTATATCCTGCCCTGCGAGGTCCTCAAGCGTACTTATCGTAGACTTGGTCAGCATATTTCCCGAACCAAAAAGAATAGGGACAGGAAGATTGACATCATACATCCAGTCATTCTCTCCGGCTGAAGGGGACGGCTGTACATTATCCACCTTAGCACAACTTACCATAAGAATGGCAAGGAAAAGGGAGAATATGATGTATGTTCTTTTCATTGATCCGTAGTTTCTTTGCTGCCGGAAGGCGGGTCAGCGCCTCCCGGCAAAGTTTTATATCACGCGGTCAACATCGGCCGCGTCGATAGATGCTTATCCGAATATCAGATTGTCATTACTGTTGTATCCGTCCGTTGTTCCGAAAGCCTGATTATAATCGCTAAGCGACAGTTCGATGCTTATCTTCTCCGGAGAATACACAACGATATTGAATCCATACCAATATCCCGCTTCAAAAAGTCTGATGACGTTACCTTCTTCATCTACGACCTTTCCATCTTCATTCATTTTTGCGCCTAAAGATGCAGGGTCCAATTTATAGGTAACTTTCTGAGACACTTCCTTTCCTCCTGTAGGTTTGTAATTGATCACAAACTCTGCTTCAAGGACTTCGTCTTGCGGAGCAATAAAGAAATCGTCGCAGAGAGGTGTAGGCTTATACACTCTTTTACCATCAGCATCAAGATCATAAGGCTGAGCCACAATGTTGTTCTTTGTCTCTGAAACGACATCGCGCTGAGCATCCAACGGTACCGGATCGCCTATAACGGTCAACTTTGATGCGTTGGCCGGATTCTCCACGTCAAGAACACACAATTGTGCAGTCTGATGAAGATTCTTGAACTTGATGGACGAAATGTATATGCTCTCCATCTCTGAGGTCATATTTCCCGCGTCATCGTATGTAGGAGCGTAAGAGGCTCTGAATTTGAGACAACTGGTCACGTGCTTGAAATCGAGGGTCGGCTTCTTATCAGGGTTCTTTCGGATATAGCGGGCATGATAGCCATCGCTGTTTTCTCCGGTAGTTGCCTTAGCCCAAAGAATATCATCCTTATGTGAACCGACAGAAACATTTACCAGAAGTTTGGTTTCACCTGATATTTCCACCTTTGCCTCGTCTGGTGTTCTGGCATAGTAACCATAGAAATCATAAGATTTCTCGGAAACGATAGGATAATATTGTGGGTCGTGATTTATGCCTTGAGACCCCTTCTGCATTAGCGACAACCCTTTTGTTCCATCCTCATTTACAATATAGTATGCCCTATGGTTATCGAGCAGCAGATCCTCCTTTACTATTGTGCTGGCAATTTTGTCGATAGCATATATTCCAATAGGTTTCGGATGGATGGTACCGTTCTCATCAACATAAGTCAGAAGATCATCCATTGAATTGATTGGTGCCTTGGTCTGGACGCTTCCAGAGCCGAACTCTATTGGAACAGGGAGATCGAGATTTACCTGCCAGTCGTCTGATGCAGATTCTTTTGAAGCAGTATAGACATCCTTAGAGCAGCCTGCCATAAGCATGGCAAGCGCTCCAAGAAGTATGATACTGAATCTTTTCATTTTGAAAAGTATAAAATATTACTACTCTGCAGGTACAGTCAATGTAACGGTCTCAGTCTTTTCGTTGATTGTCACATCAACAGTCCATTCTCCTACAAGAGAGTCAACATTAAGTTCGTCTGCGCTTCTATCGAATGTACAAAGTCCGATCTCACCTACTGTCCAGTTGAGAGTCGTGGTATAGTCTTCACGTGTAAATTTGAATGTAGCCTCTACACCAGGAGTAGTCTCGATTGCAAGCCAAGGAAGGCTTTCAGAAAGACCATTTGTACCCCACTCACCGTATTTTGTTCTATAAGCCTGAGGGAGTTGCTCGTAAGATTCCTTTGTATTAAGTACAACGTATGACTTCTTGACATTGTTTACAACAACTGGCTCCTCTGCTTCAGGAACTTTAATGTCAACAGAAGCGGTCTTACCGTTTGAAGTAATCTTTACAGTATATGTCTGGCCAGGTACAAAAGCATCGATACCATAGATTTCTCTAGGAGCGATAGTAGCAACCTGCTTTCCTGCAGGAATAGGGAAAGTTTCACAGTCATTTACTGTAAGGGTAGCCTCGTTCTCCATTGGGAGGAACCATACAACGAGCCATGGAAGTGGATCGAATCCTGCTGGCTTGCCATTTGCAACCCAAGTCTCATAATCACGGCTATACTCGCTCCAAGACTTGCCTGGCATAGTACGGTAGTATGCAGGAATCTGGTTGTAAGAATCCTTGTCATAAGCATATACTGAACCAACGATAGTTACCTCTGCTGGTGTCGACTCAATCTTAACATCCTTTGCAGCCTCAATCTTATCAAATCCAACAGTTGCATCAGTACGGACCTTAACGGTGAAAGTATACTCTGTACCGTCAGTAAGGCCCTCGAATGTTACTTTAGCAGTCTTAGCCTTTGTAGGGACGAATGATTTTGTAAGCACGTTGTCTGCGTCATCAGTAAGATATGCCTCGCCGTCAACATAATTATTTGGAGTAGTGATCTCGTATGTAAGTGATGTAGCAGTTGCTCCTACGAGTTCAGCAGAAACTGTTGTAGGCTCATCAACAAATTCATCATCCGGATCGATAACAGAACTACCACCTTCTTTCCAATCAGAGAGAACCGCTGTAATCTTCACTTCCTCAGGACCGTACACAGTAAGGATTACATCATACTGATATCCAGCCTGGAATGCAGTAAGAGTGTTCTTTCCATCCTTGTCAACAATGCTAGATGCCTCAAGTTTAAGATCGAGAGGTGGAATAACGGTCTGCTTACCACTCAGTACGGTTTGAAGGGTGATATTGTGCGAAGTCTCACCTGCAACGGCCATGATGCTCTTACCTGCCTTAGCCTTATCATCTACAAGAAGATCTGCAGTATCATACTCAAAGCCAGCAGCCTCAACTGCATCCTGAACAGACTGCTCGGCAGCATATGGATAAGGAGTATAAGGAGTATTCTCGTTAACACCGTCAAGTGTGAAGACAGCCTTTTCGGTCTCATTTGCTGCCTTTGCAAGAGCAGGAACCGGAGCGACTGTGAGAACTACATCATCATAAGAATCAAGAGAGATTGACTTGACAACGATATTCTTTGCTGATTCAGCACCGGCTACAACATGGAAGTTGAAGCGGGTAAGCATATGGTTGAAAGTAAGGGTTGGGTGAACACCACGGCGTGCAGCATATGCGCTGTATGCTGTAGTCGAAGGAATCTTTCTGCCGTCCTCATTTTCGCAGAACTCAATATCATACACAGGATCAGCCTTTGCAGCCATCACGTCCTGAGTACCATCGATAATAAGAGCGATTGAAGCGCCTGTTGCCTCTGCTGTAAGTGTATTTGTAGCGGCAGCATCATCTACATAATATCCATAGAAGTCATATATCGCATCCTTTCCATCAGCATAGTAATATGGTTCTCCTGGAGCAACTGCATCATCAGCAGGACGAACAACATCAATCTCGTCTTCCTTGCCACTTGCTGGAGCAGAAGTCTTTACATTAGGAATAAGAGCATTTGTAAGTTCGAACGAAGTCGTAGTTCTCTTATAACCGAGAACGTAGAGGTCCTGATTAGCCCACTCCTCTACTGGACCTGCACCCTTGGTCTTTGCAATAGTAAGACTAGGAGCATCAATGTTGAACTGGACAGCAACTCTGTCAGAATCATCAACTGGCTTCTGAACATCGTTGATTTCCTGTTTCTGGCAACCTGCCATCATTCCGAGGGCAGCGATTGCAAAAAAGAAAAACTTTTTCATTGTTTTGTTAATTAATAAAAGGTTTATAAAAAGATATATATGTAGTTATTATTCAAATGGTTTCTGCTCCGTGTCGATGTTGGTGTTTCCGCCGGACTCCCATATGCCGACGTTCGTTCCGACCCTGACATCCATCATTCCATATACCGTAAGCGTCACCTTATATTCGTTTCCCGCCATGAACGGGGTCGGGTCAGACTTTGCTCCCTGGTAAAGTTCGACCTCCAGTTCGTGAGGCTCAAGAGGCCTTCCGTCATGCACCTCAGAAAGAGAGAGATAGAGCGAATACTGGGTGCCTGGCGCCACCAGAAGGCTTCCTCCCATGGTCTCAGGCTCCGGAATTACTCCGCTGACAGGAAGGGTCTCCACGGTGTATCCGCCTTTGAAAGGTGAGCCGTCGGCCTCAGCGAGAGGCAGTCTCGTGTATTCGTCCTCGAAATAGAGTCCCACCCTGCTCGGGTCGTTGGAATCGGCAACGATGAACGAGGCCTTGTATCTCGACCGGATCTCCACCTTGTTCACAGTCACCTGCTTGGTCTTGCCTAGCGTGATGCCGGGCTCCAGTCTGAAGTCAAGTTTCACAAGGTGGTGCTTGAACAGGAACTGAGGATGGACATCCTTAAGGGCTGTATAATAACTGTAGCAGTAGCGCTGGATGTTCTCTCTGTCTTCCTGCTCAGGGAATTTCTCAAGGAGTTCCTCAATAGGGGTGGCCGCCTTCGAGGACATGATGTCCTGGCTTCCGTCTATCTCGATATCAATCATGACCTTGTCGTCATCCCTGTGGAAATGTTCGTTGGTCAGTTCGAGGTCATCGATATAATATGCAAAGAAGTCATACCTCTGTCCGCGTCCGTTGACTATAGGCCAGTAAAGTTCATCACCCGTCTCCCAGGAGACACGTTCATAGGTACTGTTCCAGTGCGCAGCCCTTCCGGCGAGACTTTCAGGGTCATCCACCGATCCGTCCACCAGACACCACATCGGGTCGTCTGCATAGGTCGTCTTCATCGAGGTGAAGAAGTCCTGGTTGAAGGCATAGACATAGAAGCATTTGTCGCTGAAGTCCTCCGCTCCGGATATGAGTCCCGAACCTCTGGAGAGAGGATCGGAGAAGATGTCCGTAGTCTCTCCGATGGTCATCCATATAGGGATCGGGAGGATGTCCTCCATCTCGTCAGGCACATCGAAAGTACCTCTGTATGAGTCATCGACGCATCCAGAGAAGCAGCATATCGCCGCAAGAATCAATATGAGACGTACTTTCTTCATTATATTTCAGGGTTCAGGCCTTCGTCATCGGAGGTGTCGTTTTCCTGCCATACCTCAAAGCCCTGGTCGGTACCTGTAAGTATCTTTTCCTTGGTGACTTCCAGAACGTCAGGTATATTGATAGTCAGGTCATCCATCTCGCTGAATTCATAATGTATCCTGTCATCCGCCATCACCATGATATCGGCATCACCGATGGTATTCTTAAGATTGATGCTGGCATGGAACACCCTATTCCTGACTTTTTCGTTTTCCGTCACGCTCGCATGAAGGATGACATTGAAGATGCCGGGGCCGGTGATCATATCAGGAGAGTCTGCAGGGAACAGACCGAACACATTCACGCTACCGGTATATTGCGTACCGGATTCCGCTGACTTCGTCATTTCAAACGGCATCTTGCACAGATTCTTCTTATTGACATATCCGGACATGAACTGGGCTGAGCCAGGCACTCCGGAGATCACTCCTACCATACGGTCCACCGACACGCCCTGCTCCACCTCCGCATTGACCGTGAAGGTGATCTTGCGGGTCATGGTGATCGGTGAGAGTCTGATCACATTGTCGGACAGAGGGGAAATCTGCTGATGGGTGGCCTGCTCCGAACGCACGAAATAAAGAGGTCCGACTGTACGGATGAACGGATATACCGGATTGAAGTCCATATATGTCTTCTCCTCCTTCTCCGCCTCGGATATTTCCGGTATCTGAACATAGAGGTCCCTCATCCTCAAGGCGAGAGAATCAGGGAATCTGTCCACCATAGGTACAACGAAATCTTCATTATCGGCCGCAGCGACAGCCATCACGGAATACAGACCATGATACATCTTCAAACGATCATCCTCTTCAGGTTCCGGCTCAGGTTCCGGCTCAGGCTCTGTCCCGGTTCCGGGTTCCGTTTCATTTCCAGGTTCCTGGTCTCCTTCTCCGGAGCCTTCTTCCGAACCGTCTCCTTGCTGGTCACCTGATTCTGAATCAGCACCGTCCGCTCTTGTCCCGGCAGACGACAACGACATTTCGCCTTCGGTGAAGGAGTCATCTCCAGGCCCCTCTTCTCCAGGGATTATGATGGTGCCATAACGGCTGATATGCCACACATAGTGCATGGTCACATTCTGCAGACGGCTCATAATGACAAGCATGTCTTCAGGAGTTTCAGAATCTGTGAGACCAAGCGAGCGCCAGTCCACCTCGAAGAAGATCTCAGACATATGTGACTTCTCCACCTCCACGCTCTCCATACTCGGAACAGCCTCCGAGAACTTGACCTTGGTACATGATACAGACAAGGCAGACAGCATCAATACAGACACTGTCATCCACATGCATATATGTACCATCTTCCTCATCATTCCTCTGCAGACTTATCCTTTTTCTGTCTAGGCTTCTTTTCCTTCGGCTCTTTCGGTGCCTTCTCCGGTTTCTCTGCCTTGGCCGGCTTTTCTACCTTTTCAGGTTTTTCCGCCTTGGCAGCCTTCTCTGCTGCCTTTGCTGCCTTGGCAGCCTCTTTCTCCGCCTTCAGTTCTTCAGGCGTCAGGCTCTTGAGTCTTTCCTCTTCGGCTTCCTTTTCAGCCTTCTGCTGGGCCTTCAGGCTCTTTGCTTCTGCCTTGGCCTTCTCAGCCTGTGCTGACTTGAGAGCCTTGTTGAATTTTGTCCAGGCCGTTTTCTCAGCCCTTTTCATGATACGCTCAAAACTCTTCTCCAGATGAGCCACATACTCTCTGATATCCTCCCTCTCACTGTTCTTCATCTCATCCGGGAACACTCCGGCAATGTTCGACTTCAGATTGTCGACAGTCTTCGCGAGTTCCGCCTTATATCCTGCCTTATACAGGGAATCGTTCGCCATTATCTCCCTGCGCTCCCTTGAAGACTTGGTATTCCCAAGATTCTCGTCATACCACTCCTTGGTCAAGGCTTCGAACGGACTGCTGAAATCGCCCTTGTTCCTGTTGTAATGCCTCTTGATCCTGAGTTTCTCGACATCGGTCTTCACCTTGTTCTTGATGGACTTGTGGCGCCATGCGAAAGCGACCCTGAGTTCAGAAACGACAGGGAACGGAGTCAGATGCCAGCCCTTGCTCTCATCCAGGACGTTTGCGTAGTAGTTTCCGTCATGGTTATGGATGAACACATCCTTCTGAGCGACCTGCAGACCTACCGAAAATCCCAGTTCGACGTCGATGGCTCCACTGCGATATTCATACATCGGGATCCCGTATCCAGCCACGGCACCGAATCCGATGACGCTTCCCTGATAGCCCTTCTGTCCGAACTTGAGGGTGTAATCACCATAACTTGCATAGGCTCCGACATATTGTGCACGCCATGGACGCGGCTTCTTTCTCTCGCGAAGGAACTTGTCTATGCTCCATTTCGACTTGGTCATAGGAGTCGACCTGTAGTACCACCTGAACTCCGGTCTCACATCGAAGACATTGAAGACAGAAGGCGGAGCATATTTGTGGTATGTGTTCCAGTTGTAGCGGGCAGACAGACCCAGAGTCATGTTGTTGAATTCGGAATTCATCAGATCGAACTCCACTCCGATATTAGGTATCGTCAGCGCCCAGTCCACTGCATTGGTCTTTAGGGCCCACCTGTCTATGCCAGGATTCTTTCCAGCAACAACGTCCTCTTCCTGCGCATGCAGGGAAAGGGAGGAGAAAAGAATAACTAAGGACAGGATTGTCCTTAACCAATATTTATCTGAAGTTTCCAATCGTATTCGTTACAAACGGTCGACAAAGATAAAAACATTTTATTATAAAACAAAGATACCGAGCACTTCTTTTAAGACATGCTCATTGATACCGGCATCCAGTTGTGCGACTTTCTTCAGGGAGTCATCCAATGCAAAGCATTTCTCCAGGCAGCCCTTGACGTTCTGTTTTTCTCCCAGGATGTCATCTCCGCATATAAGGCATATCGCTCGGGCCTTGAGGTACCATTTCATGGCGTCAGCGTCATCCATTCCGGCGATCTTGGCAAGGGTTTCATCTCCGACATTCCTCTCATACATATCCATGAGGACATCGTTCCTGAGGGATGTGGCGCGTATCACATCAATGCCCTTCTTTCCCGAAGGCTCTCCTCCCGCAAGGCATTCCGACACTTCCTTCAGACCGGCAAACCGATCGGGCAGAACCTTCGCAAAATCAGAGGCATATTCGTTTTCGCCGGCCATCATGAGCATGATCACATGATTGGCTGCCATCTCGTCGTGTACTTCCTTATCCGGCTCCATTTCTGCGAAAGACTCAAGCAGGCGCGTATCGGCATGTCCCTTTCTGATATATACCGCCGCCAGGGTATTGGCCGCATAGTCCCAGGTCGAGCCTTCCAGGACAGATGATTCCGCCAGAGCCTGAAGGCATATCTCCTCTCTCTCCGCATCATCGTCGGCATAACTCAGCAGACCGAGATACTGACTGCGTGAAAAACGTCTGAGTGTGTGGAATTCATATCTGTACTCCACCCCTTCCATTGCCCTTTGCTCAAGATAGATAATATCGGTATAATCGGGGTATTCCTCCAGCGCAGACATCTGAGCACTACGGTCATCCGGATGCTTCGCCACTACCGCCCTGATCTTTTCGGCAACATCAGGCATCTGGTCTTCAATGGCATCTGCGACCTTCGGAAGCACCACCACCTCGGAGGTCCTGATCACGCGGACATCCTCGTTTATCTTGTCCCCGAAGGCCTCACGAAGGTCAGCCATGACTGCTTCCACCTTTGCATCGGCCGCTGCCATATCCTCCGCATAATTCTGACCGGGCGCTACCACCGCTTTGATGTACAGACCTGCAAGGGTATATGCGGAATCCTTGAGTATTTCCGGAATCTCCCCGTTATATCTTCCTTCAAGAGTCAGTTTCCTCCTGACCGGCTTGCGGTTGTTCTCCACCGGCTCTTCTGGTGCCCATTCGTATGGAGCGAAACGGTAGTCGAGATATTTCAGA
>JAFVHZ010000010.1 GCA_017474265.1 Bacteroidales bacterium
ACAAGTTGGCAAAGATCGGTGTTATCCACAAGAACAAGGCTGCAAACCTCAAGAGCGGTATCGCAGTTTATATCAATAAACTTTCATAAAGAAAGGTTCCCTTTTAAAGGGTTTTCTTATAGCCGAGAGGAGCAATCGACAGATTGCTCCTTTTTATTAAGAATCGAGATGTAGCGCAGTTGGTAGCGCACTACGTTCGGGACGTAGGGGTCGCGTGTTCGAGTCACGTCATCTCGACCAGATATCAAAAGACAGCCGGGCGGTCCTTCACAGGTGCCGCCCGGCTTCGTCAATATTTATGTTTAGGAAGGTTCAGAACCTATTCGTCTGCAGTAAATCCTGTATACCTGTAACCATGGATCTTATAAGTGAAGCCATCGTCATCATCATCGAACTTTACACAGAACTCGATGGCATCGGCAGGTTGACCGCTAGGAGTCTTGGCCGCTCCGTAAGTGATCTTGCCGCCAGTGATCTGCACATTGCTTTCATATGTAAGATTTGGAGCCATACCGTCCGTTGCGAAGGTCATGGCAGCGGCATCCGCCTTCACCTGCACCTGGAAGTCCCAGAAATTGGCATTGTCATACACATACATCTCTGTAGGCACATTCGCTGCAGTATTGAAGGTACTGACGATGAAGGGCCCCATTAGATCCTCATAAAGGATCTCACCATTCTCATCTACGACATCGGCCGTCACATACCATTCGCCGGCCATTCCTACGGTAGCAGTATTTTCTATCGGATCTTTTGCGCAAGATGAGAAGAGCGCAACAGATGCTGCTAAAACATATATTAACTTTTTCATACCTTCTGTCATTTATTTGGTTATTGGAGCAAGAACGACCTTGAGAGTTCCACCATTATATGAGGTATTTATGGTAAGAACACCAGTAGTTGCGTCATAATGTCCGTCAATGATGAAGAGTTCGACCTGGCTTGCAAAATACCAGTCTCCTACATCTCCTACCTGAGTCACTGCGCCTGAAGCGTCCACTGTGAAGTCCACCTCAGCAAAGAAGTCATATCCCATTGCGTCATATCCCGGGTATGTATACCAACAGTAGTAGCCTCCCATGACGTCGTCAAGAGTATATGTGCCGTCACCGTTATCGGTAACCATATGCGTTCCCCCGGACATTACAGCACCCTTAGGTGTGGTCATCTGACCTACATAAAGGTTTCCGATTCCGCTTTCCGCCACAACATACACTTCACGTGAAGCACTGGCAGAGAATCCCTGCTCGTTCACTGCAGAATAGTTTACGGTATATATACCCACTGCAGTATTGTCGATATTGTCAGTCACAGTCACCTGATCGGTAATGTCCTCACCGTTCATGACGGCAGTGCAGCCTGGATCGACATAAGTCTCTCCGAGATAAATCACCTGAGTACCGCCAGTGACTTCAATCACCGGATAATAGGTGATACCGGTAAGTCCTTCCGTAGTCTTTTCACAGGAAACCATTCCTGCGGCAAGCAACAGACCTATGAATATATTAAATGTTCTTTTCATATTCTTTCAATTTAGTAGGTTCGACACTATTTCACCCAGAACATCGGTGTACCGTCTCCTTTGTACTCAGGTACATTCTCATTCCTGCTCGAAGAACTGTCAGCAAACGGGAAGCGCTGGAGAACCTTGCCTGCTCCGAGGTTTGCATTCACTGTGATAGGAGTGTAAAGGGTACCTGGAACGTATGTTGTAACGTCATAGTCACCTGACTGAACATTATAGAAGTCTCCACCCTTCTGTCCGCTGAATGCAGGGTAACCGAGACGACGGAGTTCGCACCATGCCTCAAAGTTGTTGGTACCTGACAGTGCGACCCATTTCTGGACTCCGATCACCTCCTTGTACGCTGCGGCATCCCACTCGTATGCAGCACCGGCACCATAGACTGCATCTGCACCTGTAGCGCCTGCTGAAGCGAATGAAGCATCGACTGCAGCCTTGTAATGAGCCTCGGCCTTCGAAGCGTCCTTCTTCGCATAGTACTCTGCCAGGAAGAACTCGACTTCAGCGACTGTCAGCAGATATACAGGAGAATTGAATCTTACTGCCGGACGGCACCAGTATCCTGCGCCATGCTCACTTGCGCTTACAGAGAAGTTGGTTCCTGAAATGGCACCGGTATAACTGCCGTCCGAACTTGCATCAAAGAATTTAGCAAGACGGCCGTCACCATAAGACGCCATTGTGCCCTGGAGTGCAAGGTTGAGGGATACATTCTTCTGAACTGAAGTATATGATCCGAACTCCTCCGAGAAATATGGATTGGCCTTACCGCCTTCATCTGTCCAGCAACCAGCCCATGCCACGTCAGCAGCAGGGAAATTGCCTTCGGCAACAAGCGCATCAAGAGCAGTCTGCACATCAGCAGCAGCACTCATCCTCATATACATCTTCAGTTTGAGAGCGTTTGCAAATTTCACCCATTCCTGTGCCGTTGCAGATGGGAACAGAAAATTGCTGCATACAAGGTCAGCATCGGACACCTTTGCAAGAGCATTATCGATTTCTGCGATCACTCCCTTGTAGATGTCGAGACCGTCATCATATTTTGGAGACGGATGATCCGTACTCTGAGCCTCTGTATAAGGAACCTGCTCATAGCAGTCTACAAGTACCTGATATGTGAAGGCACGAAGAACTGTTGCTGCAAGATATGTTCCCCATTCCTCATTAGCTGACGCATAGTCACGAACGGTCTCAAGGTTTCCAAGAACACGTGTGTTGAGTTGGGTATATGTGCCGCTCGAACGTGTTGCAGACATATTGAACTGACTGTAATCCAAATAGTTTGAAGTACCCGTCAACTGCGAATAATGTTGGGAATAATAGCCTCCTACGATTCTGAGGAAATCACCATAACTGGTAGCCAGGTTCATCTCGACAGCCGGAAACATCATGTCCGGAGTCATATTTTCCGCAGACGGTGAATTCGGAGACTTGTTGATGTCAAGATAATCCTGACATGAAGTCATCAGTCCGACTGCCAAAGCAAGCGTTATAAATATCTTTTTCATGTTGTACCCTCCTGTTTAGAATTTGACGTTCAAGTTGAATCCGTAGATGCGGCATGAAGGATTGGTGTAAAGTTCACCGAATGCACCGCCGAGGTCTGTTCCTTCCGTAGTGGTCTCTGGGTCTACATAATAGTTGTCTGAGGCAGTCCATACGAATGCATTGTTTACGAATGCAGATACGCTCAAACCTGCAATATGTGCCTTGCTGAGCCATTTCTTAGGCAGATCCCATGTCACGCTGACATTGCGGAGTTTTGCAAAAGACCTGTCAAGAAGGTAGGCTGTTCCGCCATTACCCCAACCATAGAGGTCGAAATAGTCCTGATAACTTCCGTCAGTCTGCTGGATAGGAACCGTGTTAGGAACATATGTTCCGTCACCTGCGTCGACAACTGAATTAGGGATGATGAACGGACGACGATCATTGTATGCTGTGATCACACTGTTACCGGTGAACTGCATGAGGTTCTTTGTCCTCGAGAACATTGTTCCTCCGACACGTGCATCAAGAGTCGCGCTCAATGTCACGCCATAGAATGAGAATGATGTTGTGACACCGCCTGTCCACTTGTGATTCACGTCGAGTCCTGTGAATTCCACTTCCTCTCCAAGAACCGGCTGTCCGTGAGCATCAACGATAGGGGCACCGAAATAAGGGCTCTTCTCGTCAGTGACTGTCTGAGGAAGATATGTATAGAGCGTACCGAGAGGCTTGCCTACTTCAGCATACATATATACTGCGTCATCACCTGCAGAGAAGCCGTTGATGGTCACCTTTCCGCCTTCGAGGCTTTCAGGCATTGTGAGCACCTTGTTTCTGTTGAGGGCGAAGTTCACATCAAGATCCCAACGGAAATTGCGTGTATGAACCGGAGTTGTAGACAGGAGGAGTTCGAGACCTCTGTTACGAACCTGACCGAAGTTGGTCACCATGCTCGAGTATCCCGTAGCAGGGTCTACCGGAAGAGTAAAGATCTGGTCTGAAGTGGTACGGTTGTAGTATGCCGCATCGAGACCGATTCTTCCGTCAAAGAACTGGAGGTTGAGACCTACCTCGAACTCCGAGGTCATCTCAGGTCTGAGAGATGAACTTCCGATGGTACTTGACGAAAGGAATGCATTGGTTCCGTTCATAGGGAAACTAATGATGTCCGACTGATAGTAGCCGTTTGCATATCCCTGCACGAAGTTTGCGCTGGTCATGTACGCACCGGCATCGTTACCGGTCTTACCATATGCGAGGCGGGCCTTACCGAAGGTGAGCACCTTGTTAGGGAAGAGTTCCGTGAACACCCAACTGAGGGTAGCACCTGGATAGAAGTAATTGTTGTTGCCTATAGGAAGAGTCGAAGACCAGTCATTACGTGCAGTGAGGTTGAGGAAGAGCATATTGTCCCAACCGATGGTCACGTCACCGAAGAGACCGATGAGCCTGCGCTTCATCTGAGTTTCCGCAAGAGTGCTCTTGGTAGATCCGTTGCTGAGATCCCAGAATCCGGTATGGAACGTAAGGTCCTCTGTAGCACCGTCCATATATGTATAACTTCTTTCCCATACATTGACACCGGCCACTACATTCACATCAAGTTTCTCTGCGAAAGTCTTGCTGAAGTTCGCCATGAAGTCATGGTTCAGGTCCACAGAGCGGTAATATCTGTTGTATACCGATCCGTTTGCATTCATCTCTGAAGGAGCATAACCGTAGTCTTCGTTGATGAGGGCGTCATCAAGTTCGATCTGAGGAGTTCCGCTCTTGTAGTCATAGTCCATATAGTCGAAACCGAAGCGGTAGGTGAAGGTCAGGAATTCCCAAGGCTTGAAATCAGCCTGGATCTTTCCGAACATCTGCTTGCTGTTCGTATGGTTGTAGTTGTTCTCCATTGCCCAATAAGGGTTGGTGATGCCGTATGGAGTGAGATACGCCTCAGGAGTGTTGAAAGGGTCGTTAAGATCCTTGAGATCGACGATTGACATGTCACGAGGCATCTCGAGAAGACCGTCAATAACGGATGTTCCCTGATATGAACCGACGATATCAGTAGCGGAATTTGCGAAGTTGAACGAAGAACTTACCTTCAGCCATTTCGCTGCATCATAAGTATTCCTCATGCTGATGGTGTTTCTCTTGTAGGCATCCTTGTCTGTCGGCATGATACCGTTGTCAGAGGTATGCGAGTATGAGAGATAGTAGGTCATGCTCCTGTCCTTCGACACACCGCTGAGGGAAACATTATGATTGTGAGAGATACCGAGATCGAAGAACTCGCGTACGTTCTTCACCTTTGAATCATACGTATGATATTTCTGCGAATTGTTCCAGATAGGTCCGTAAACCTGAAGAGAACCGTCGAAAGCCGGGCCCCATGAACCGTTCTCGATGAAGGTCTGAGCGCCGTTCCATCCCTGTCCCCATTTATTCTGCATCTCCGGAAGAAGAGATACCTGACGGATCTGCATACCTCCGTTATAAGAAAGGGTGAAGTTTCTTCCGTCTTCCTTGGTTCCTGTCTTTGTGGTGATGACAATGACACCATTTGAAGCACGGCTACCATAAAGAGCAGTAGCTGCTGCACCCTTGAGGATTGTCATAGATGCGATGTCATCCGGCGCGATGTTAGCGATACCTGCAGTTGAAATAGAGTGTCCCTGAGATGTGAGGGTAGAGTTCTGAAGAGGAACTCCGTCCACAACATACAGAGGCTGATTACTGCTGTTGATCGAACTGAATCCGCGGATTGTCACCGAATTTGCCGAACCCGGGTCTGAAGAGGTCGCCTGAATCTGAAGACCTGCCACCTTACCTTGAAGTGCATCGAGAGCATTGGCATTTCTTGAGGCTGCAATCTCATCACCGTCAACCTTTGTTGCGGCATATCCGATAGCCTTCTCCGAACGGGAGATTCCCATGGCAGTCACGATGGTTTCTTCCAGATAAGTGACATCCTCATGCATCACAATCTTCAGAGGTTCTGCCTGCACTGGAGCAGATGCGGTACTCATTCCAAGGAAAGTCACGATGATCTCTTTGGCATCAGCAGGAACTTCCCTGATTCCGAATCTTCCTTCGGCGTCGGTAATGGTTCCCAAAGTTGTGCCATTAACCAGGACATACGCACCGGCAACCGGCTGTCCGTCACTTTCTGATACGACCGTACCCGTAACTGTCAGGGTCTGAGCCGTAGCGAGACCGATGCTCATGAAAAGCAAGGCCACCATCAACAATAAGTTTCTTTTCATAGTGTTGATTTTAGTTGTTAAACATAAATTGACTTAAAATAGCACAGTATACACTACACAGACTGTACTGATATAGGGACGTTTTTATCTCGTCCCTTACAAAGTTCAACAACATTTTTTAAAAATCCAAACATCAAAAACGCCTGAAAATGTAGCATTTAAACTATGCTATTTCGTTTTAGCAAAAATATTTTAGCAAAAACTAGTCCATTTTACTTATAAAGTCAAAGCATATATATCACATTTCATCCAATATGTAATTTTTAATTTTTAGTTGAATTTTTCTTTGATACCGGAACATTCCCGGTCATCATGTCCATTTCCGAGCGCTGAAATAAACGTCCCTTTAAAAGTGCACATGATCCCGATGGCACAGAAAATGCGATGACGAAATTGGAATTATTAAAATTTAAAGAAAATGAAACCGTATTTCGTCACTCTGGCGGCTCTGCTGGTCTGCACCGTCGCCTTTGCCCAGGACATTTCCATTACGGTAACAGGAAAGGTTACAGACGCTGAAGACGGACAGCCTGTCCCGTTCGCGTCAGTACACCTGGAGGGCACCATGATCGGGGTCAGTACAGACTCTGAAGGAAACTACATCATCACCATACCCGAAGACGGTATTCTGGTGTTTTCATCCATCGGTTACAAATCAAAAGAGATTGCCGTCGAAGGACGGAAGAACCTGAATGTGACATTGGAGCCGGACAGTGAATTCATAGACGAGACCATCGTCATTGCCTATGGAACCACGACAAGAAGTTCGTTCACCGGTTCGGCATCCATGGTAGATTCTGAGACAATTGAATCACGTGTTGCCACCAACGTCACAAGCGCATTGGCAGGAACCACTCCGGGAGTGCAGGTGATATCATCTTCCGGTGACCCTGCATCCGGAGGTTCGACCATCCGTATCAGGGGTGTCGGCTCCATGAGCGCCAGCAATGCCCCATTATATATAGTGGACGGCATGCCTTACGACGGGTCCATCTCGGACATCAACCCCAATGATGTGGAATCAATGTCAATCCTCAAGGACGCATCTGCAGCAGCGATATACGGAGCAAGAGGAGCAAACGGAGTCGTCCTGATCACCACCAAAAGGGCTGGCGCATCATCGGACGCATCCATAAGGTTCGATGCGAAATGGGGGTCGAACTCCCGCCTGATTCCGCAGTATGACGTGATAACAGATCCTGCACAATACTACGAGACCCACTACCGTATGATGTACAACTCACAGGCATACGCAGGAAAGAGTCCTGCAGAGGCCTATGCATATGCCGATGCCAACATCTTCAACCAGAACAACGGAGGACTGGGATATCAGGTCTATACCATACCTGCAGGAGAGAAGTTCATAGGCGAGGACTTCCGACTGAACCCTTCCGCCACCCTCGGGTACTCTGACGGAGAATATTTCTACACACCTGACGACTGGTACAAGGCCGCATTCCACAGTTCATTCAGACAGGAATACAATCTGTCGGTAAGCGGGACAAAGGAGAGGCTCAACTACTACGGCAGCGTCGGCTACCTCAACGATGGAGGTATCGTCAATAATTCCGACTATAAGAGATATACGGCCCGTATCAATGTAGACTGGCAGGCAAAGCCATGGATGAAGGTGACCACAAGCATGAGTTATGCTCATTCTGACTCAAAGACCGCATCATATTCGGACACATACGGCTCATCCGGCAACATATTCTATGTGACCAACATGATGGGCCCGATCTATCCTCTGTACGTACGCGACGCCTCAGGACAGATAATGACGGAGCACGGCATGAAGGTATATGACGCCAATCAGACGAATTTCGCACGACCGTCCTTCGTCGGCAATGCCGTCAGGGACAACGAAGTCAACAGCAGGCAGAACTATGCGGACATGATAAACGGCAAATGGGGGCTGGTCATCACCCCTGTGGAAGGGTTCACCCTCACAGCAAACGTCGGCCTGACAAATGACAACTCAAGATACAATGCCCTGTACAGTCAGTTCGGGTCCCAGGCAGCAACGGACGGTCTGGCATATGTCAGCAGCGACAGGACCTTCGCCGTCAACAACCAGTATCTGGCGGAATACAAGACAGATTTCGGAGGAAGCCTGCACAATTTCAACATTCTCGCAGGCTACGAACTCTATAGACTAAAGATACAGCATCTTGAAGGTCAGAACGACCACCTCTTCGACCCGTTCATAGGAGAACTCGGAAATGCCGACGGCACCAGTGCGAAACAGACGACATCCTACACCGCGGACTACATCACTCAAGGATTCCTCTCCAGAATACAATACGAATATGACGGCAGATACTTCGCAAGTGCATCATACCGCAGGGACGGATCGTCCAGATTCGCACCGGGACACAGATGGGGCAACTTCGGAAGCATAGGAGCGGCATGGCTCATAAGTTCAGAATCCTTCATGGAGGACGCATGGTGGATCGACATGCTGAAACTGAAGGCCAGTTACGGAGTGCAGGGAAACGACAACCTCTATCCGGGAGCCAACTATGCACGCCAATACTATCCGTATTCGGACAACTACACCCACTCTTACAATGAGGATACGGGTGAATACTCCACTACCCTTGCCTATAAAGGCAATCCAGAACTGACATGGGAGTCATCTCATTCATTCAACGCCGGCGTTGACTTCGGTTTCCTCAGCGGTCTGGTGAGCGGAAGCATCGAATTCTTCTCGCGCAAGACCGTCGATCTCCTGTACAGCAAGGACGTGCCTCTTTCGTCTGGAAATCCTACAGGATACTATCCGGTGAATGTCGGATCTATAGTCAACAATGGAGTAGAACTCAATCTTGACGGAATAATAATGAACCGCACCGACCTCCTGTGGACATGGAACCTGAATCTCAGTCACTACCGGAACAGGATCGTCTCTCTGGATGAATCCGTCGCAGAGAGCGGAATCAAGGGAAGTAATTATATATATAAGGTAGGAGGTTCATTGTACGAAGCATATATGCGCAAATGGGCTGGGGTCAATCCTGAAAACGGAAAGGGTCAATGGTATAAGAAGGTCACTGACAGCAACGGCAACTGGACCGGAGAATCCGTCGTGACCGAAGTATTCTCTGAATCATCCCAATATGAACTCGGCTCTGTGATGCCGAAGGCATACGGAGGATTCGGCACATCCCTCAAGGCATACGGTTTCGACTTCTCGGCGCAGTTCTCCTTCCAACTCGGCGGCAGATATTACGACGGCACATATCAGGCACTGATGCACACCTCGTCCGGAGCAGGAACGGCATGGCACAAGGATGTCCTGAAATCATGGACTTCAGATAATCCGTCCTCGTCAATTCCAAGACTTGACGGAGACACGAGCGTAGGCCAGACAGCGGTCAGCAACTACCTTATAAGTTCGAATTACCTGAGCATCAACAACATCACCCTCGGATACACCTTGCCTGAAGAAGTCTCGGAACTCCTTAATGTATCAGGTGTGAGAATCTATGTGGCTGGAGACAACCTTGCGGTATTTTCAGCGCGAAAGGGAGTTGACCCGAGGTATTCGATGGGACTCGGATCCCTGACATCCGGCTCCGGCCTGAACAGCGGCTCATATTCGGCCATGCGTACGGTCACCGGAGGAATCACCCTGACATTCTGATAAATCACAGACTATATGAACGATCTTAACAGACAGCAATATGAAAACTTTACAAGCAATACCACTCATGCTCCTGATCGTGGCATGCAGTCAGATGAACGAACTCCAGCCGCAGGGAGGCATCATCATCACCGATCAGATGCAGGAGACCAATTCCATCATTCCGTCGCGCGCAGATGCATCCTTCAACGGAATGTTCACAAAACTCGGCGCTCCCGGCAGCGTTACAGGAGGTACCCGTCCAGATGACTTCGGATTCATCATGATGGCCTTCTCCAACGACATAGAGGCTGCTGACGTAGTGCTCGCCAACAGCGGCTACAACTGGTTCTCTACATGCGGAGCACTTACCTCCCGCAATGCGGACTATGCCAACCCATACCTGAGATACGCAGCGCCATACAATACGATTGCGGCAGCAAACGATATCATAAAGTCATATCCTGCCGATAGCGGAGACGAACAGATAAGGTACAAACTCGCACAGGCACGCGCCATCAGGGCCTTCGCCTACCTCAACCTCGCACCATATTTCCAGTTCGGATACATTGCCGGCGGACAGAACCTGCCTTGCGTCCCTCTGGTCACGGAAGAGACGACCGACTTCACGAACAACCCGCGTGCGAGCGTGGAGGACGTATATGCACTTATCATCTCAGACCTTGACTACGCAATCGAGAACCTTGAAGGATATGTACGTACCGACAAGGCACGTATAGACAGACAAGTAGCCTACGGCCTGCGCGCAAGGGCATATCTGAATATGCAGGAATGGGCCAAGGCGGCATCGGATGCAGCCCTTGCAGCGGAAGGGTTCACCCCAGCCTCCATGGCAGAAGTATCCCGTCCGTCGTTCTACGACATATCAGAGCATAACTGGATATGGGGATATGACATGACCACCGATGCGGCAATGTTCAATCCGTATGCCACATCGAGCGCCTGGATCAGGTCCTTCTCAGGAGACGGATACTCTGCTGGCACTCAGGTGTATTCATGCATCAATTCCCTCCTGTATGACAAGATTCCTGAAACTGACGTACGCAAAGGATGGTGGGTCACCCCCGCCCTTGAATCACCTCTTCTCGAGAACGTCACATGGAACGGAGTGACAGGCAATGCCGTCGGACCTCTCACAATAGACAATGTCAAGATGGCCTTCCTCCCGTATACAAACGTGAAGTTCGGCATGACCACCGTCGGAGGCACCCTGAATGACGAGGACTGGCCTTTCATGAGGGTGGAAGAGATGATACTTATCCAGGCGGAAGGACTCGCCAAAAGCGGATCAGAAGGTGCGGCACGCGAACTTCTGGAAAACTTTGTCAGGAACTACCGCGACCCGGCATACTCTTCCGAAGCATCCGGAAGGTCCATAGAGGACGAAATATGGTACCAGCGCAGAGTGGAACTTTGGGGAGAAGGATTCTCCAACAGCGACACAAGACGCCTCGGCAAGCCTTTGGTAAGGTTCCACGGCGGCACCGACAGCAATGTGCCTGAAGCGTTCAGATTCAACATGACCGCAGACGACGGCTGGTGGCTCATGAGGTTCACTTCGAGCGAAATGAACACCAACCTCGCCATCACAGACAACACAGGCGGCACTCAACCGGTCCAGGACCAGAACCCCGGTCTCCGCGACGGCGTCACCGACTGATGCCGTATATAAAAGAAAGAGACTGACAGTCATTTACTGCCAGTCTCTTGTCTGTTTCCACGAAGGAACGGACTACATCATGCCGCCCATTCCGCCTGCAGGCATTGCCGGAGCCGCTGCAGGTTCAGGGATATCCACGATGGCGCACTCGGTAGTGAGGAACATACCTGCAACAGACGCTGCATTCTCAAGAGCGACACGTGACACCTTTGTAGGGTCGATAACACCGGCCTCAAACATGTTCACATACTCATCTGTACGGGCATTGTAACCGAAATCACCCTTGCCCTCGCGGATCTTGTTGATGATCACGCTGCCCTCTACTCCTGCATTTGCAGCAATCTGACGGAGAGGCTCCTCGATGGCACGGGCCACGATGTGGATACCGGTGGTCTCATCCTCATTTGCGCCCTTGAGGTCCTTGATAGCCTCAGATGCACGGATATATGCCACTCCACCACCAGGTACGATACCTTCCTCAACCGCTGCGCGGGTAGCGCTGAGAGCATCCTCCACGCGGTCCTTCTTCTCCTTCATCTCGACCTCTGTAGCAGCACCTACATAAAGAACCGCCACACCGCCTGCGAGTTTGCCCAGACGCTCCTGGAGTTTCTCACGGTCATAGTCTGAAGTCGTGCTCTCGATCTGCTTGCGGATCTGGTCTGCACGGTCCTTGATGGCAACGGCATCACCGGCACCGTTGACAATGGTAGTGTTGTCCTTGGTAACCACCACCTTCTCTGCCTTTCCGAGCATGTCAAGAGTAGCGGTCTCGAGGCTGAATCCCCTTTCCTCGGAAATCACCATACCACCTGTAAGGATCGCAATGTCCTGAAGCATTTCCTTACGTCTGTCTCCGAAGCCCGGAGCCTTGACAGCAGCGATCTTGAGGGTTCCGCGGAGTTTGTTCACTACCAGTGTAGTAAGCGCCTCGCCATCAATATCCTCTGCAACGATAAGGAGAGACTTTCCTTCACGCGCGATAGGCTCGAGAACAGGAAGGAGATCCTTCATCGTAGAGATCTTCTTGTCAGTAAGAAGAATGTATGGAGCGTCCAGAAGAGCCTCCATCTTGTCTCCGTTCGTCATGAAGTATGGAGAGATGTATCCTCTGTCGAACTGCATTCCCTCAACGACCTTCACCTCTGTCTCCGTGCCCTTCGCCTCTTCCACTGTGATGACACCGTCCTTCTTCACCTTTGACATTGCGTCGGCGATGAGTTTTCCGATGTAGTTGTCATTGTTGGCAGAGATGGTGCCGACCTGCTCTATCTTCGCATAGTCCTCACCCACCTCCTGGCTCTGCTCACGAAGGCTCTCGACCACCGCTGCTACGGCCTTGTCGATACCTCTCTTGAGGTCCATAGGATTCGCACCTGCAGTGACATTCTTGAGACCTACATTGATGATGGCCTGAGCAAGCACTGTAGCGGTTGTGGTACCGTCACCGGCCTGGTCGTTTGTCTTCGAAGCGACTTCCTTCACCATCTGGGCGCCCATGTCTGCAAACTGGTCCTCCAACTGGATCTCCTTTGCCACGGTCACACCGTCCTTAGTCACCTGCGGAGCGCCGAACTTCTTGGCGATCACCACATTGCGTCCCTTAGGACCGAGAGTTACCTTCACTGCATCTGCAAGTGCATCAGCGCCTTCCTTCATCTTGGCGCGAGCATCGATATTGAATTTGATTTCCTTTGCCATAATCATTCACTTTAGAGAATTGCCAAAATATCCGACTGCTTCATGATGAGATAGTCCTTGCCTTCCACCGACACCTCAGTTCCTGCATACTTGCCGTAGATGACCACGTCACCTACCTTCACCTCCATCGGTTCATCCTTCTTGCCAGGGCCAGCCGCAAC
This sequence comes from Bacteroidales bacterium, assembly GCA_017474265.1. Lineage (GTDB taxonomy): Bacteria > Bacteroidota > Bacteroidia > Bacteroidales > UBA932 > Cryptobacteroides. The sequence goes on from JAFVHZ010000010.1 coordinate 13,442, forward strand.
TACGGTTCCCTGCTGTGGTTTCTCCTTTGCTGTGTCAGGAATGAAAAGTCCTGATGCTGTCTGAGTCTCGGCCGGCTTCGGCTCGATGACTACTCTGTCTGCTAATGGTCTGATCATTTTTATTATTATTTTAGTTTATTGTTTTCAACTGACAGACCCTCATGTCACCCTTCGGGTTCCTCAGGATGACATACAAGGGACCTTCAGAATCATACTGGGACAAAAGAAATGCCAGTCCCGAAGGACTGACATTTTGTCATATTTTATATTCAGTCTACTTTGTTCCGAACCTGTAGATGCAGACATGCTCATACTTCTCGCCGGGGCGAAGAAGCGTGTCTGTAAAATTGTCATGATTTGGAGAATCCGGATACTTCTGCGTCTCCAGTGCAATAGATTCACGGTACCTGAGCGGCCTGCCGTATTTTCCGCAGGTAGAGCCGTCGAAGAAGTTGCCTCCATAGAACTGAAGGGCAGGCTGATCGGTATACACTTCCATATATCGGCCGGTAGAAGGATCATAAACTGATGCAGCAAGTTCCACATCGCAGCATGACTGCTTGTCAAGAACCCAATTATGGTCATAACCGGCTCCATTGCGAAGTTGCTGGTCATCCATATCGAGGTCGCGGCCGATCTCCTTCGGCTCACGGAAATCGAACGGAGTACCCTCCACATCCACGATCGTACCGTAAGGTATCAGCACCTCATCGACCGGAGTAGTCTTGGATGCGCGGATCATCAGGACATGGTCATTTACGGTACCGTTTCCTTCACCCTTGAGGTTGAAGAATGAATGATGGGACATATTGACATGTGTCGCCTTGTCTGTCTCTGCCACATATTCCACCTTGAACTCATTGTCTGCAGTAAGCGTATATGTCATGTCAATCTTAAGATTGCCAGGCATTCCGTCCTGACCGTCCGGATGCAGGTATGAAAGCAGGATAGAAGAGTCCGTAACCGCCACGACATCCCATACAACCATATCCACTCCCTTCAGACCACCATGAAGAGTCTGACCGTTATTGTTCTGCGGGAATGTATAGACCTGTCCGTCAATTGTGTAAGTTCCATTTGCGATTCTGTTTGCATACGGTCCCACTACTGCACCAAGAAAACGCTCACCGGGATTATTGACATACTGGTCTATATTATTGTAGCCTAAGACTATATCCTCATGATTTCCATTTCTGTCAGGAGTCCAGAGGCTGACCACTCTGGCACCGAAATTTGTGACCTGCATTGTCAGGTCGGCATTCTTCAGCGTATAAAGGGCCACATCCTTACCGTCGACTACCGTGACGAAATCTTCAGCAGGCATCAGATTGATCTCCGACTTGGGCGCACACGATGCAATAATGACACAAACCGCACATAAAGCAAGAATTCTTTTCATATTGGCAATATACTTTAAGGTTAAATCCCTGCAAACTTACAAATAATTATGGTAACTTTGACTGCACTAAAACCTTTATCAATGGAAATATTCAATTGGATCATTCTGGTCTGCGGCTTCTGCCTCATTCCTGCAGGAGTCCTTGCCTTATGCAGACGTTACGCATGGCTCGGTAAAATAGGGCCCGTCCTCATCCTATATCTTATAGGCATAATCATAGGAAACATCGGGTTGATGCCGAAACAACTGCCTGGCGTTCAGGACATTCTGTCGAACGCCATGGTACCTCTTGCCATTCCTCTGATGCTTTTCGGCTGCTCCTTCAACATGAAGGGAACGCGCTCGCAACTGCTAGCATTGATCACGGGAATGATTTCCGTGGTCATTGCAGTCATTGCCGGCTATCTCCTGTTCGGAAGTCACATATCGGACGCTCCTAAGATCGGAGGCATGCTCACAGGAGTCTACACAGGAGGCACCATCAACCTTGCCGCACTCAAGACAATGCTCGGAGTGGACGAAGAGACCTACCTCCTGATCAATTCATATGACATTCTTGTCAGTTTCCTTTACCTGAGTTTCCTTCTCGCCATCGGCATCAGACTGTTCAGAAAATTCCTGCCGGTGGAAAGCGGACAGTTCACCAAAGAGGACGAGGCCACCATACAGAAGGAAATCGAGAAAGGCTCGGAAAACCCATACAAGGGCCTGTTCACCCGCAAAGGCGTGGCTCAGGCAGGAAAACTCCTAGGACTTACCCTTCTTATAGTGGGCGTATCTGCGGGAGTGGCGCTGCTTCTGCCGGACGGGATGTTCATGACGGTATTCATCCTGTCTCTGACCACCTTGGGCATAGCATGCTCATTCATTAAGCGTGTACGTGAAATGAATTACAGTTACGACATAGGCATGTATTTCATCTATATCTTCTGCATCGTAGTGGCCTCCATGGCAGACCTCAGCAAACTGGACTTCGCCGGAGGATTCTGGATGATGGGCTATCTCCTTGTGGCTGTTTTCGGTTCCCTTCTTCTTCAGGTCATCTTTGCCAGGATCCTCAAGATCGATTCGGACATGATGGTAATAGCATCAGTCACATACATCAATTCTCCGCCTTTCGTACCGATGATGGCGGCCGCCATGAAGAACAAGGATGTACTCATCCCCGGCCTTACAATAGGAGTAATCGGCTATGCCATAGGCAACTACCTCGGTTTCCTGATGTCTCAGTTACTGACACTGCTATAAAAAATCCGACAGGCACTTTGCACCGGTGACCCCCGTCTCCCATTCGGGAGACACCCCCTGGCCGGGGGTGGCATGTCACCTATAGCAAAGTGCCTGTCGGATTTTTATTTAATATCAATATCTGTTAAGAGGCATTCCGTTGGTCTTCATGCGGACCTGCTTCCTTACTGCAGTAAGAACCTCCTCATAAGCCTCACGTCCTTCCTCAGTCTTGCCTGCGATAAGGTCGAGATTCGATGCCGCATTGGTAAGCACCTGGTCGATGAGGTTCACGATGAACTCCATATCCTTCTCCACGAAGCCACGCGAAGTGATGGCAGGAGTTCCTACACGGATACCTGAGGTCTGGAACGGTGATCGCGAATCGAAAGGAACCATGTTCTTGTTAATGGTGATGTCCGCCTTTCCGAGTTCCTTCTCCGCCACCTTTCCTGTCAGATCAGGGAACTTGCTGCGGAGATCGATGAGCATGAGATGGTTGTCAGTGCCTCCTGAAACTATCTTATAGCCTCTTGAAGCAAACGCCTCTGCCATTGCCTGCGCATTTGCAGCGACCTGCCTCTGATATTCCTTGAACTCCGGCTGGAGGGCCTCATAGAATGAGACAGCCTTTGCTGCGATGCAGTGCTCGAGAGGGCCACCCTGAACGCCCGGGAAGACACTTGAATTCAGTATCTGCGACATCTTCTTCACCACGCCCTTAGGAGTGGTAAGTCCCCAAGGATTGTCGAAATCCTTGCCCATCAGGATAATACCTCCACGCGGACCACGAAGTGTCTTGTGGGTGGTCGAAGTCACTATATGCGCATATTTTACAGGATTGCTGAGAAGGCCTGCGGCAATAAGACCTGCCGTATGGGCCATATCTATCCAAAGGATCGCTCCCACCTTGTCCGCGATCTCACGCATCCTGGCGTAGTCCCACTCTCTTGAATAGGCAGACGCTCCGCCGATGATGAGTTTCGGCTTGTATTCCAAGGCCCTCTGCTCCATCTGGTCGTAGTCGATCATGCCTGTCGTCTCACTGAGACCGTAAGCCACTGCATTATAAAGGATTCCTGACATGTTCACAGGAGAACCGTGCGTAAGATGACCGCCATGCGCAAGGTCGAGTCCCATGAAGGTCTCGCCCGGCTTGAGGCATGACATCATGACAGCCATGTTCGCCTGCGCTCCCGAGTGCGGCTGCACGTTTGCATACTCAGCCTCGAAAAGTTCACAAAGTCTGTCGATGGCCAGTTGTTCGATCTGGTCGACAACTTCACATCCGCCATAGTACCTTGCCCCCGGATAACCTTCCGCATACTTGTTGGTGCAGATGGAACCGAGCGCTTCAAGCACCTGCTCACTCACATAGTTTTCAGACGCGATCAGTTCGATTCCCGAAGTCTGACGGTCTTCCTCTTTTTTGATCAGATTGAAAATTTGGACATCCTGTTTCATAGATTCTGTTTTTTAGCAACCACAAATGTAAGCATTTTTTGTTTTTTACTACCTTTGTGTTGAAAACTTTTTTCCTTTATAAGACAACAGGACCTCCATGCACAACAGAAAACTCCTCAATATTGAACTCGGACGAGTATCGGCAGACCAGTACAAGGCCCTTCCGGAGTCAGGTATCGTCGTAGTTCTTGACAATATACGCAGCGCCCATAACGTAGGTTCCGCGTTCCGCACGGCAGACTCGTTCAAGATAGACAAGGTATGGCTCTGCGGCATCTGCGCAGTCCCTCCTTCGGCAGAAATCCACAAGTCCGCTCTGGGAGCGGAAGACAGTGTGGAATGGGAGCATGTCGACGACACCATGGAGGCCATCAGACGCCTGAAAGATGACGGTTACACGATAGTCAGTGCAGAACAGACCGTTGGGTCCGTAATGCTCGACGGATTCGTTCCTGAGGCCGGAAAGAAATATGCCGTTGTATTCGGAAATGAAGTCTCGGGGGTCCGCCAGGACGTTGTGGACGCATCCGACTTCTGTCTGGAGATACCTCAGTTCGGCACAAAGCACTCATTGAACGTATCCGTCAGCGTAGGTGTCATCCTCTGGCATTTTCGGCTTCACCTATAATATCAAAGCAGTTCAAACAGTTCCGATGCTACAGAACGGGCCTGGATGGTGTCAATCCTGGCCTTATATTCTTTATGTGCCGCATTGAACGCATCCTTGCTGCTTTCCGCAATCGGTTCGGCAGGAGGCGACTCCATCTTCAAAGGGTTGATAGGGGTGCCGTTCTTCCACACCCTGAAGTCAAGATGAGGACCAGTAGAGCGTCCGGTCGAACCCACATACCCGATGACCTCGCCCTGACGGACACGCTGTCCGGCCTTCAGGCCCTTGGCATACCTGGACAAGTGAAGATATGCAGTCGAATATACGGAATTGTGTCTGATTCTCACTGTGTTACCTCCTGCGCCCTCATACTTGACGCTTGTCACCACGCCGTCACCGATGGTCATCACCGGCGTTCCTTTTGGAGCGGCGTAATCGACTCCGGTATGAGGCTGGACACGACGTGTCACAGGATGCCTTCTGGCATAGGAGAATCCGGAACTGATGCGGGAATAATTAAGAGGAGCCTTAAGGAAGGCCTTCCTCATGCTCTCTCCCTTTTCATTCCACCAGATGTTTCCCCCGTCGCCCTGGTTGTACATGACCATAGGAAAATCTTCACCGGCATGGCTGAACACCGCATATCTCACGGTATCCACCGCAATGACCTCCCCGTCACACACCTTCTCTTCATACAGGACACGGAAACGGTCACCCTTCTGTAGAGCGAAGAAGTCTACCGTCCACGCATAAATGTCTGACAGACTTACGATAAGAAGAGGAGAAACATCCGCCGCACGCATATCCACCCAAAGGGAACTGCTGATGGTGACATCGGCATACCTGCTCTCTATCTCCACGGGCTTTTCATAGACCCATGCCTCATATGGAGGACGGCACGAAAAGACGATGCTGCTCGCCTTGTCGCGATCGTAGACGAGGTAAAGAGGAGACCCTTCGCTTCGCTCAGGATGCCGTGAGTAATAAGCACGATAGGCCTGGCCGACACGTAGGGTCTTCACGTCAAAGACGGAATCGCATGCCTGCGTGAGATTGTATGCCTCCTGGGCAGACATGCCAAGGGAACTCAGAAGAGATGAAAAGAACTGCCCGTTCTTCACCTTTCCCTCTACTACGGAAAGCGAATCGGGACAAAATCCAAGAGGATGCTCAACACTCACGGTATCAGCGCATTCCGGACAAACTGCCACATCTTCTCCACTCGTCCTGTTTCCACAGGAAACGAGCGACAGCACACACACTGCGACCGCTATGGCAATAAAGCCATTCCTGATATTTCTCATTTTATTCATGCTGCAAAGATAGAAATAAAAACAGAGCCTGAAAGGGCTTACAGGCATGGTGTTGAAAAATATGTGGAAAAAAATGTAAAAAAGTGTAACAAAGTGGGAAAATATTACTACTTTTGTCACACTCTAAACTAACATGGAGAAATGGCAGGATTTTTCGGAAAATACAACGCAAAGATTGATGACAAGGGAAGACTCGTGATTCCTTCTGCCATCAAGAACTCCGTACCTGCCGATCAGATGGAATTCGTCATCAGGAAGGACATGTACTCAAATTGCCTGGAAATGTACACCAGACAGGAATGGGCAAACATGTCACAGGCCGTAAGGGCAAAACTGGACCTTGCTTTCGACGAGGACCACATGAAGTATTGGAGAACCTACATGAGCGATACCGTGACAGTCGTTCCGGACGCGAAACTGGGAAGAATCACCATCCCTAAGGAGATTCTTGAAAAGGCCGGCATCGGAAAGGAAGTCGTATTCCAGGGTGTCGACTACAAGATCGAAATCTGGGCAAAAGAAGAACTGGAGAGCGGATGCCTCAGTCCTGAGGAATTCCGTACGATGGGCAAGAAGATAGCAGGACGGATTTAACAAGGAGGCCTGACCATGTCCGAGTATCACACACCAGTACTGCTAGATGAAAGCGTTTCCGCTTTGATCGGCTCAACATCAGGAACATATGCAGATGCCACATTCGGAGGAGGAGGACACACAGGAGAAATCCTGAAGAGACTCTCGCCGGAGGGTCACGTCATCTCTTTCGACCGCGACAGCGATGCGATCGCAAACAAGCCTGACGACCAGAGGCTTACCCTAATAAGAAGTGACTTCAGATGGATTCACAACCATATCATTCATCAAGGTTACCCGGACGGAATCGACGGCATTCTGGCAGACCTGGGGGTATCTTCGCACCAGTTCGACACTGCTGAACGAGGCTTCTCATTCAGATATGAGGCTCCTCTGGACATGAGGATGAACCAGGAGGCCTCGACGACTGCGGCTGACATAGTCAACGGATACGGGCAGGAGGAACTGGAAAGGATCCTGAGACTCTACGGAGAGGTGGACAACAGCAGAAGGATCGCACAGATGATATGCAAGGCCCGCGAGGCATCCCCTATCGCGACGACCACCGGCCTGGGAAAGGCAATTGAGGCCGCGCTTCCGAAATTTGCCGAGCACAAGTTCCTTGCAAAGATATATCAGGCCTTAAGGATCGAGGTCAATCAGGAAATGAGGTCTCTTGAAAAGTTCCTTTCAGGAGCGGCGAAATCCCTGAAACCGGGAGGACGTCTGGTTGTGATCACCTATCACTCCCTTGAAGACAGGATGGTGAAGAACTTCATAAAGGCCGGCAACATAGAAGGAAAGGCCGAAAAGGATTTCTACGGGAACACCACAGCACCGCTGAAGGCCGTGAACAGGAAACCGATACTGCCGCAGGAAAGTGAAATAGCAGTAAACACCAGAGCACGAAGTGCAAAACTAAGAATTGCAGAGAAAGATGGGTAGCAGATTTGACATCGACTGGAAGAAGATAGGCATTGCCGTCAAGGAGTTCTTCATCGCCCTGGGGCGTGGAGAACTTCTGACGCGTATGAGAGTGGACAAACTGTTCCCATACATCCTCTACCTTTTCCTTCTCGGATGCGTGAGTATCTGGATGAGTTACAAGGCAGAGCAGACCATGCTGAAGGTGCAGCAGAACAACAGGACCATCAGAACACTGAAGATCTACAATGCTCAGAAGACATATGAAATAGTAGGTCTGGACAGAATAGCGACGGTAGAGAAGATGCTGGAAGAATCCGGCTCGGAAGTAAAGGCACCGGAAAAACCGGCAGATGTAATAAAATAGGAATATGGCAGAGTATAGAGAAATACAACCTGAAAACAGACACAGAATCAGCAAGATCCTGTGGTTTCTGTATTGCCTGTTCCTTGTATGTTCAGTCATCCTGATCGGAAGAATCATATACATCCAACTCATATGGGAGCCGGACCCTCAGACCGTAAAATACTTCCAGCCGAAGAGATACGAGAATAAGACCAAACCTGAAAGGGGTGCAATCATGGACATGAACGGCAAACTTCTCGCCATCTCCACCCCAATGTACAACATCCACATGGACTGCGCCGTCCTGAAGGATGAATTCAGCAACGGACATACTGCAAAAGAGACAGACTCCCTCGAACGGATCTGGAAGAACAAAGCCAGGCTCCTTTGCAACGAACTGCCTAAGGTCCTTGTCAAGGACGGAAAGACAGCACAGTACTATTACGACCTAATAATGCGCAACCGCGAGTCCGAATCCCTCAAAGGAAGAAGGAACGTACTCATCACCAAGAACATCGACCACGAGACATATCTTCGTCTGTGCGAACTTCCTCTGTTCAACGAAGGACAGTTCAAGAGCGGAATGATCAAGACCGAGGTCGAGACCAGACAGTACCCGTACGGCACCTTGGCAGGAAGAGTGATCGGCGACGTGAGGATCAACAAGGAAAATCCGGAAGAGAGCCGTTTCCTCGGCATCGAAGGACAGTACGACTATGTATTGCATGGAACAGAGGGATCGCAATGGATGAAACGTACAGACAAGGGAAGCATCGTCGACCCAGACAGCACGGTGATCAAGGTTGAGCACGGTAAAGACATCCGCACCACGCTTGACATTGACATACAGGACATTGCAGACCGCGCACTCAGAACGAACATCGGTGATGATGAAGAGATTGCCGGAGGTTGTGTCGTTGTCATGGACGTCAAGACAGGGGCAGTCAGAGCGATGGTGAACCTCCAGAGAAACAGCAAGGGCGAACTTGGAGAGAACTTCAACATGGCGATAGGGCGCCCCGGAGAACCGGGATCCATCTTCAAGGCTGTCACTCTCGCGATACTTCTGGAAGACGGAAAGGTGGAACTAAGCACAGAAATCCCGACAAACCACGGACGCATCAACGAGATGTCTGAAATCGCCCCAGACAAATACATCACCAACTGGGAGAACAAGTACAGGACATCTTCCATCAGCGTACAGGACGGATTCAAGATATCTTCCAACTACGTGTTCCGCCGTCTTGTCCTGGACAACTATAAGGAGAAACCGGAAAAGTTCATAGACAAACTCTATGAGTACAAGTTGAACGATGCATATGAATTCGACCTCACTGAGAAAGGAGGCACAAAATCAAGCGTTCCCGATCCTGAATCAAAGGGATGGAGCCGCTCTACCCTTCCTTCCACAGCCATAGGCTATGCAGTGATGGAAACTCCTCTTAACATCGTCACCTTCTACAATGCCATTGCAAACAAGGGCAAGATGATGAAACCATATATAATAGAGTCCCACGAAGCAAACGGCAGGACGGTCAAGAAATTCGGACCGGAGATACTCAACGGATCAGTCTTCTCAAAGTCCACCGCGGACTCTCTTACAAAGGCTCTTACCATGGTTACACTCGAAGGAACGGGCGCCACAAGGCTCAAGAACGCGAAATGCACTGTTGCAGGAAAGACCGGTACCGCCAGAATGGTACTTGAGCCGGAAGAACTGAAGGGAAGCAACAGGCCATATCAGGACATAGACGGCAAGATGAAATACCAGGCCACCTTCGTAGGCTTCTTCCCTGCGGAAGATCCTCAATACACAGCCATTGTCACCGTATACACCAGACCGACGACAAGAAGCGTCTATGGAGGAGTCATTCCTGCGATGACTTTCAGGGAGATCGTGGACCATATATGGGCTATGGACAGCAGATGGGGCGAGGAAGTGACAGCAACAGCAGACATTCCGGACATGAAACCGGAGTATATCCCGACCCGAAGCGGTAGCGTGATACCGGTACCGGACCTGAAAGGCATGGGACTGAAGGATGCGCTTTACGCGATAGAGAACAACGGCTACAAATGCATATATGAAGGAATCGGCCACGTAGTGAGCCAGACTCCGAAAGCGGGAACGGAATGCCGCAAAGGTGAAACAATAAAGATTGTGCTCAGATGAGACTGGACAGGATAATAAGGAACAGCGGATGCACTGTCGTGAAAGGCTGCGGACATATTGATGTCACCGCCATCTGCGACGACTCAAGGAAAGTGAGCCACGGCTCGCTTTTCACTGCTGTAAAGGGATTTGCAGCCGACGGCCATGAATACATATCCAGAGCCATCGGCAAAGGGGCACGCGTGATCGTCTACGAAGACCAGGAGGCTCTGGACACTCAGATCGAGGCAATGGATACAGATGGGATCGTACTGGTCAAGGCAGAATCGTCAAGACACGCCCTGGCCATCATGGCCTCGAACTTCTACGACAATCCGTCTGAAAAACTGACTCTTGTCGGCATTACAGGCACCAACGGAAAGACGACGACAGTCACTCTTCTCCACAGGATGTTCACCGCGCTCGGATACAGTTGCGGGCTTCTTTCCACAATAGCGAACTACGTCGGCACAAAAGGTACAGAGGCAAAGAACACGACTTCAGATCCCCTCACCATCAACTCGCTTCTCAGTGAGATGGTGAAGGCCGGATGCGAGTACTGCTTCATGGAGGTAAGTTCGATAGGTGTAGAGCAGGAAAGGATTTCCGGTCTGAAATTCAAGGCAGGAATCTTCTCGAACCTGACCCATGACCATCTCGACTATCACAAGACCTTTGCTGAATATCTCAGATGCAAGAAACTGTTCTTTGACAACCTTCCTGCAGATGCATATGCGATCACCAACATCGATGACAGGAACGGAATGGTGATGATGCAGAACACCAAGGCACAGGTAGTGACATACTCTCTCAGAAGCATTGCAGACCACACCTGCCGCGTGATCGAACAGAGTTTTGAAGGAATGCTCCTGAAGATGGACGGCACAGAGGCATGGAGTACGCTCATTGGACAGCACAACGCCTATAACCTCCTTGCAATATATACCACAGCAGTGACACTGGGTGCTGATCCTGAAGAGGTACTGGTGGCGATGAGTACTCTGAGGCCGGCGCCGGGCAGACTTGAGAACATGCGCGGTCCTAAGGACATATCGGTGATAATCGACTATGCGCATACTCCGGACGCTCTTGAGAACGTGCTCAAGACATTGAGAGAAATAGCGCCTGACAGGGAACTCATATGCCTGTTCGGCTGCGGAGGCGACAGAGACAGGACCAAGAGGCCTGAGATGGCGGCCATTGCCCAGAAACTTGCAGACAAGATAATCGTGACCTCAGACAACAGCAGGACCGAAAAGACTTCGGACATCATGGCCGACATAAAGGCAGGACTGGACATAAGCGGAAAAGCCCGTTCACTGTTCATCGAAGACCGCGAACAGGCCATCCGTACTGCGGTGATGATCGCGTCGCAGGGTGCAACCATCCTTCTTGCAGGAAAAGGCCATGAGACCTACCAGATCATAGGCACGGAAAAGAAGCACTTTGACGAAAAGGAAATTGTTGCAGACATATTTGAAACACTCGGATAAAGAAAGAAAATGATATACCATCTTGTAGAATACTTTAAGGAAATCGGGATCGACATCCCGGGACAGGGCCTGTTCAACTACCTGTCCTTCAGAGCCATCGCGGCATTCACTACTGCACTTCTGATATCGATCTTCGCAGGAAAGAGGATAATAAGGTGGATCCAGAAGAAACAGATAGGAGAAGATATCCGCGACCTGGGACTCGAAGGGCAGATGCAGAAGAAGGGAACCCCTACCATGGGAGGCATCATCATATTCCTCGCCATCATCGTACCGGTTCTCCTGTTCGGCGACCTGACCAACATATACAACATACTGCTGATTGTCAGCACCGTATGGTTCTTCCTTGTCGGATTTGCCGACGATTACATAAAGGTCTTCAGAAAAAATAAGGAGGGCCTCAGTGAAAAGGCGAAACTTGTCGCACAGGCTGCCATGGGACTGGCCATAGGAATTGCAGTATGCTTCAGTGACCAGATCGTGGTGCGAGAAGAGGTGGATGCAGAAGAAACAGTCGCCATAGCGCTTGCTGATAGCGTCAGCGTGCAAAGTGCCGCCGCTGCAGCACCTGTTGTGAAACATGATGTCATAAAAAGCACAAAGACCACAATCCCGTTCGTAAAGAGCCATGAGTTCGACTATAAATGGCTGTCACCTTTCAAAGGTACATTCGGATGGTACTGCAAATGGGCTATATATGTGCTGATGATAGTCATCGTCATCACGGCATGCTCGAACGGAGTCAACCTCACAGACGGAATGGACGGACTTGCAACAGGCTCATCTGCAATCGTAGGAGTGGTTCTGGGCATCTTCGCCTGGCTGTCAGGAAACATTGTGAATGCGGAATACCTCAACATCATGTATATTCCGGGAAGCGGAGAGATTGCAGTATACATGTCAGCGTTCGTAGGAGCACTGATCGGATTCCTGTGGTACAACTCATTCCCCGCTCAGGTGTTCATGGGAGACACCGGAAGCCTCATGCTTGGAGGAGTGATAGGAGTATGCGCAATCCTCATCAGAAAGGAACTTCTCCTGCCTATCCTCTGCGGGATCTTCTTTGTAGAGAGCCTTTCGGTCCTCATGCAGAGATTCTATTTCAAATACACAAAGAAGAAATATGGTGAGGGACGCAGGGTGTTCAAGATGGCCCCTCTTCACCACCATTATCAGAAGGAAGGCATACCTGCCCTCATAACAAAGCCTCTGAAAGCGATGCCTGAGGCTAAGATAGTAGGAAGATTCTGGATCATAGGGATGATCCTCGCAGTGGTCACTATAGCATTGCTGAAAGTCAGATAATAAAAGGAACAACATATAGAAATGTCTAGATTAGTAGTATTAGGTGGAGGAGAAAGCGGAGTCGGATCCGCTGTTCTCGCAAAGGTCAAAGGGTTTGATGTATTTCTCTCCGATATGGGAAAGATATCGGAGGCTTATGCAGCCATGCTCGACAAATGGGAGATTCCATACGAGCAGGGAAAGCATACCGAGGAACTTATCCTCAACGCCGACGAGGTGGTGAAGAGCCCGGGCATACCGTCGACTGCACCGATGGTCAGGAAGATCGCAGAGAAAGGCATCGGAATCATATCTGAAATCGAGTTTGCCGGCAGATATGACTCCGCAAAAAAGGTGTGCATCACCGGAAGCAACGGAAAGACTACAACGACCTCTCTTATATACCATCTCCTGAAGCAGGCAGGACTTAATGTAGGCCTAGGCGGCAATATAGGCAAGAGTTACGCCCTGCAGGTCGCTACAGAGAACTACGACATCTATGTACTGGAACTCAGCAGTTTCCAGTTGGACAATGTATATGACTTCAAGGCAGATATAGCCATCATCACCAACATCACTCCAGACCATCTCGACAGGTACGACCATAAGATGGAGAACTATGTGAAGTCGAAGTTCCGCATCACAAGAAACATGTCGAGCGATGACTGCTTCATCTTCTGCTCGGATGACGAGATCACCATAAGGCATCTTGACCAGATCGTGATGAAGGCTCAGAAACTTCCTTTCACGCAGAAAGAGGAAGTGCCTCAGGGCGCATTCGTCAAGGACGACAGGATGATAGTAAGATACAAGGAGGACGAATGCGACATGTATCTTCAGGAACTCGCTCTTGGAGGAAAGCATAACGTATATAACTCTATGGCCGCAGCCCTCGCCGCAAAGGCGATGGACATCGACAACGAGGCTATACGAAGCGGTCTCGCGACATTCAAGGCAGTCGAGCACAGACTCGAGAAAGTATTGAGCATCAAGGATGTGCTATATATAAATGACTCTAAGGCAACCAACGTTGACGCTGCCTGGTATGCATTGGAATGTCAGACAAGACCTGTAGTGTGGATTGTAGGAGGAACAGATAAGGGCAACGATTATGCATGTCTGGTACCCCTTGCTCAGGAAAAGGTAAAGGCCATGATATGCATGGGACTTGACAACACCAAGTTCCACGAGTCATTCGAAGGTATAGTTCCTGAGATCCACGATGTGACCTCAGCGCAGGATGCAGTCAGACTTGCCCATGATCTCGCTCAATCGGGAGACGTGGTGCTTCTCTCTCCATGCTGCGCAAGTTTTGACCTTTTCAAGAATTACGAAGACAGGGGAAGACAGTTCAAGGAAGCAGTCAGAAACCTTTAGGATATGGAGACAGGAAAGAAGAAAACAGATGGAACCTCAGGTAAAGGGTTCTGGCACTTCATTGACAACATCGAAGGAGACAAGGTGGTATGGATAATAGTATTCCTGCTCATCATGATCTCCATTCTTGCCATATTCTCATCCACCTCGCTTCTCAGGGAAGGAAGCAAGGACAGGATGGATTTCATAATGGACCATATATTCATTGTAGGAGTCGGTCTGCTGATGATCTTCGGGCTCTACAACATCAAGAGCCTGAAGGTGTTCAGAGTCCTGTCAAAGTTCGGATTCGCATTCTCCCTGCTGCTGTTGCTGCTGCTGGACCTGCATGTCAGGATACCAGGAGTCGTAATGGCGGAAAGAATCAACGGAGCATGGAGGACACTCAGGGTGGCAGGCCTGCAACTTCACGTATTTGAAGTGGTGAAAGTCGCGATGGTGATGTATCTTGCATGGGCCATCAACGCATACAAGGAAGACCAGGAAGCGATAAGCAGAAAAAAGCCGAGCGATCATTTCCGTCTGGCAAACAGGCTGGCAGAATCCAGGAATCTGTCATCCTTTGCACAGCCGTTCTGGAAAAGGGTCATGTACATGTACCTTCCCATACTCATCGTATGCGTACTGACTCTCATGGGAAGCGGATCCAGCGCCATATTCATAGGAGTCATCCTGATCGCGACCGTCATGATAGGAGGAATGCCTGTAAAGGAAATCGCCATAGCAGGGGCTACAGGAATTGCAGCCCTGCTGATGATCTTCGGCATATATAAGGCCAGCGACGGCAAGGTGTTCGGAAAATTCGAAAGATTCGAGACCATGGAGAACAGACTAGGAGCGGACTATGACGCCGAACGTCTGCATGAAGTCAAGCCTATGTCACACGAATTCTACGACATACTGGACGCGATCAAGCAGCCATACAGCGCTAAGATAGCAGTACACGAAGGCGGAATCCTTGGCAAGGGAAGCGGCAACAGTACACAGAAATACGTCGTATCCAACATATACGGAGACTACATGTTCAGTTTTCTGGTCGAAGAATACGGACTTTTAGGCGGCATACTCGTCATCTTCCTTTACGTGAGCCTGCTGGCAAGGGGATCAACCATAGCGCGTCTGTGCAACGATGAATATGCCAAGATAACGGTAGGAGGTCTCAGCATCCTCATTACAGGACAGGCCTTCATGCACATGTTCGTCAACGTGGACATCGGCCCTATGACAGGACAGACCCTGCCGCTGATCAGTCACGGAAGTTTCGCGTTCCTTGTATTCTGTATAGCCTTCGGTGTCATCCTGTCGATAAGCAGGATCGCCCGAAACAGGATAAGGGAAGAAGAAGAGGCGGCCGTACCTATCTACGACAGCGAGAAGGATGACATCCAGACAAGCATGGACATACTTGAGAACATTGACAATCTTGAAGACAGACCATAGCGATGAAATACAGAAAGATAAGGGCAATAATAAGTGGCGGGGGTACGGGAGGACACATCTTCCCGGCCCTCTCCATCGCTAATAAACTGAAGGAACTAAACCCTGAGACCGAAATACTTTTTGTCGGTGCCGAGGGAAGGATGGAAATGGAGAAGGTGCCTGCAGCGGGATACAGGATCGAAGGCCTGCCTATCGCAGGGCTCCAGAGAAGTCTGAGTCTCTCGAACCTCGCACTGCCTTTCAAGGTGGTGAAGAGCGTGAGCATGGCAAAAAGGCTCATCAGGGAATTCAAGCCGGACATAGCAATCGGCGTTGGCGGATATGCCAGTGCCCCCCTCCTCTGGGCTGCAGGCCGCCTTGGAATACCGACCCTGATCCAAGAGCAGAACGGCTACGCAGGACTGACCAACAAGATTCTTGGTAAAAAAGCCAAAAGCATATGTGTGGCTTATGAAGGCATGGAAAAGTTCTTCCCTGCTGACAGGATAGTCATTTCAGGAAACCCAATCAGAAAGGAGATAGTGCCTGCTACACCCCAGACAAAGGCCGAGGCCATGGAGTTTTATGGACTCGACCCGGAAAAGAAGCACATCTTCATTGTCGGAGGAAGTCTTGGCAGCGGCACGCTGAACAACGCCATGAAGAAATGGATCACTGATGGCTGCCCGGGAGGCAATGACGTCGAAGTGATCTGGCAATGCGGAAAATGGTACAAGTCATCGGTGGACGCCTTCATGACTGAAACAAGGAATGCCGGAAAGAATATCTCCGGAATCCGGTATTCCGACTTCATAATGAGGATGGACCTTGCATATGCAGTTGCCGATGTGGTCATATCACGTTCAGGAGCAAGTTCCGTATCGGAACTGTGTGCAGCACGCAAGGCTACCATCTTCGTACCTTCGCCAAATGTGGCCGAAGATCACCAGACCCACAATGCGATGGCACTTGTCAGAAAGGATGCGGCCCTTATGGTAAAGGACAGCGAAGCAGACGAAAAACTCATGAAGACCGCATGTGACCTGATAGAAAATCAGGAAAGGATCACTCTATTGGAAGAGAATATCGGCAGACTTGCACTCAGGGATGCAGCAATGACTATAGCAGAAGAAATCTACAGAATCATAGGATAAGATGGCTGAATACAGACACATATATTTCATCGGCATCGGCGGAATCGGGATGAGTGCCATTGCGCGCTACTACCATGCCAAAGGTTACAAGGTCAGCGGATACGACAAGACACCGTCACCTCTGACAAAGGAACTGGAATCGGAAGGTATCGAGGTCCATTATGAAGACAATATAGCGTTCATACCGAAAGACAT
Organism: Bacteroidales bacterium; assembly: GCA_017474265.1. Taxonomy (GTDB): domain Bacteria; phylum Bacteroidota; class Bacteroidia; order Bacteroidales; family UBA932; genus Cryptobacteroides. Next base: position 30,372 of record JAFVHZ010000010.1, read on the forward strand.
AGAGTCTACGCTCATAGTCTATACGCCGGCCATTCCGAAGGACATGGGGGAACTCGTCTATGTGCAGGAGCACGGCTACAGGGTAATCAAGCGCTCGAGAATGCTCGGAGAAATTGCAGCAGGACAGAGATGCATGGCTGTTGCCGGAACACATGGAAAGACTACCACCAGCACGCTCGTAAGCCATATATTCACATCTTCTGGCGAAGGATGCTCGGCATTTCTTGGCGGCATATCAAAGAATTACGGATCGAATCTGCTCATAAGTCATAATGACGTAGTGGTGGCTGAGGCTGACGAATTCGACCGTTCCTTCCTCCAACTCTTCCCTGAAATAGCGGTCATCACATCGATGGACGCCGACCATCTCGACATCTATGGCGACGAATCCCATATACGCGAAGCATTCAAGGCCTTCGCGTCACAGGTGAGCGGAACCGTCATAGCGAAACATGGACTTGACTTCACTTCTGATGACACAAAGGCAGACATAAAGACATACTCATACGACAATCCTGAAGCAGATTTCCACGCTGTGCTCACAGAAGGAGACGGCAACGGATTCTCCCACTTCGACATCCATTATCCGGGAGGAATCATCAGAGACTGCGTAGTGGGCATTCCGGGATGGGTCAACATCGAAAATGCAGTAGGTGCTGCAGCCATAGGCCTTACATACGGACTGGACCCGGAAAAGATACGTGAGGCTCTTGCATCATTCGCAGGAGTGAAGAGAAGATTCGACATACAGCTGAAATCGGAACAATGCGTATACATCGACGACTATGCCCACCATCCAAGGGAAATCGAGGCATCACTGACTTCCATCAGAGGTAATTTCCCTGACTACAGACTGACAGGAATCTTCCAGCCTCACCTCTACACCAGGACCAGGGACTTTGCAGACGGATTTGCAGAATCACTCAGTAAGGCAGACAGAGTCATTCTTCTGGATATCTACCCAGCCCGTGAAGAACCGATTCCGGGAGTGACATCGAAGATAATATTCGACAACATCACCGCACCTGAAAAAATCCTGCTCAAAAAGGAGGAACTTATGGACTATCTGGAAGGACTGGAGCCGGGAAACAGGGATGTATTCATGACTATAGGAGCAGGAGACATCGACAGATTCACAGGAAGAATCAAGGAACTTCTTGAGCACAAGTACAACGCAAATGAATAAGGTACTCAGACATATACTTATAGGAATCGGTGGCACAGTGCTTGCCGCCGGGATGGTCATCGCGTTTACCGCAGGCGTGTCATCGCGTAGGGCCATATTATGCAAAGGACTGGAAATCAACATCATCGACAGTCTGCATAATAGTTTCGTGACCAAGACTGACATCCGGGCATATATCGACAAGGAGTACGGACAATACATCGGAGTCCCGATCGACAGCATCGATCTGGTAAGAATTGAAGACATTGTAGACGGAAGAAGTGCAGTCAGGAAGAGCGAAGCCTTTGTGACCAAGGACGGCATGATGCATATCAAGGTGACCCAGCGCAAGCCTGTCGTAAGATTTCAGAAAGCGGACGGAGGCTTCTATGCAGATGCCGAAGGATACATATTCCCTCTTCAGCGCAACTACGCATCACATGTCCAGGTGATTGACGGAAACATTCCTTTGGCAGCAAACAGCGGCTACAAGGGAGCCATCGAAGATCCGACGGAAATGGAATGGTTCAAGAAAATGATGAATGTAGTGAACTATATGGAAAAGAGCAGGACCTGGAAAGAAAAGATCGTGCAGATTTCCGTCGACAAGAATGGAGACCTCATTCTCGTACCTAGGGAGGGACAGGAACTGTTCGTTTTCGGACAGCCTGTAGAAATCGCCGACAAATTCAGTAAGATGGGTAAATACTACACCCACATTCTGCCTGCCAAGGGTGAAGGACACTACAAGAGGGTCGACCTCAGGTTCAAAGGACAGATAGTCTGCAGATAAGTAGAAAAAACAGAAAAGAATATGGAGATACAGGACAGACACATTGTAGCGATCGATTTAGGAACATCCAAGATAGCCCTTACCGTAGCGAAAGCGGAGGGTGAGAATGTCCAGATCGTATATTACAAGGAAACACCGTCAGCGGGCATCCGGTACAGCAGCGTATTCAATCCGTCACACGCCGGAGAGCCGCTTTCAGAAGCGATACGTCAGGCTGAGAGCGCCTTAGGAATAAGGATCACCCAGGCTGTTGTAGGAATGCCGAAATATCCTATCCGCCTTGAAAGCAACACAGGAAAGATCGAAGGCAGAGGGGACGACGCGGACATCACAGCAGAAGACATCGCGGAACTGAAGAAGTCGGCACAAGTATATCCTCTTGAGAATCAGAAACTCGAGGCTGTCTACGGAGCCGTCGCGCAGTCATTTTCCGATGGTGAGAACTTCCAGATCATCGAGAACGACATCATCGGCATGTCCAGTGACGTACTTGAAGGCAACTTCAAGATATTCATCGGAAAGAAAGGACCTCTCACGAAAATCGACTCTGCACTCAAGAAGGCGGACGTGGTAGCGATCAGGAAGTACTTCACTGCAGACACCACAGCGAAGGCAGTATTGAGCGAAAGTGAAATGGAGAACGGAGTGGCACTGATTGACTTCGGTGGAGGCTGTACATCCGTTGCGGTATACTGCGGAAACATCATGCGTCACTATGCATCTATCCCCTTCGGAGGTAACAACATCACCAACGACATTCAGATAGAATCGGAAGGTACGATAAGCAGGGAACTTGCCGAGAACATCAAACTGGCCTTCGGAGCATGCATGCCTGAGAAACTCCAGAACATGGGAGACAAGATCATCCACATCACCAGCAGCAGCGGCGAGGCTGAAAGGAAACTGCCGGTCAAGTACCTCTCGGAAATAATAACCGCGAGAGTGGAAGAAATCATGATGGCCATCCTTTATGAAATCCATAAGAGCGGATATGCCGACAAACTCAGAAGCGGAATCGTTGTGACCGGCGGAGGTGCGCAACTCACCAACCTCGGAAACTTCATCTTCGACCTCTCCGGATACAGGGTAAGGACAGGCTATCCGAGAAACCAGTTCTCATGTCAGGACTGCGACGGCCTCACCGACACCACGGCAACGACATCTCTCGGTCTCATCATGACTGCCGCCCAGGACAAGACCCTGAACTGCGCATTCAGCAATGACAGTCCTATGCCGGAAAAGGTGACACCGGTCGAAACGGAGACGGAAGACAATGCCGGGAACGGTGAATTGTTCAAACCAGAAGAGATCGAGGTAAAGATCGCCGACGACAAGCCTCAGCAGACGAAGGAACCGAAGGAGACGAAGAAGCACAGAGTCACATGGTCTCCTTTGGAAAAACTCGGAAAACTCTTCGACGAGGTGTATGAAACTGTCAATCAAGAACCAAAGAAAGACTGATTATGGAAGAACTTGTAAATCTTGAAATTGTTCCGGACACATGGCAGCCGGAACCATCTATAATAAAGGTGATCGGAGTCGGCGGAGGAGGATGCAACGCTGTCAACTACATGTACAACCAGAAGATTGAAGGCTGTACCTTCATTGTCTGCAACACAGACTCACAGGCACTGGAAAAGTGTGACGTACCGCTGAAGATACAACTTGGGGATGAAGGACTCGGAGCAGGAACAAATCCGACAGAAGGACGCAAGGCCGCACTCAACTCCCAGGACGAAATCGAGCAGAAGGTGCTTGACAGCGACACCAAGATGCTGTTCATCACTGCCGGAATGGGCGGTGGAACTGGTACCGGAGCCGCTCCCGTGATAGCGGCAATGGCCAAGAAGAAGAACATCCTCACCGTCGGTGTCGTGACCATTCCTTTCCGCAACCAGGGAAACGAGACCATGTCCAAGGCAATAGACGGTATTACCGAACTCGAGAACAATGTGGACAGTCTGCTTATCATCGATAATGAGAAACTTTTTGACGTCTACGGAGACCTTCTTGCCAAGGATGCCTTCCCTAAGGCTGACGAAGTCCTTGCAACTGCTGTAAGGGGCATCACTGAAATCATCAAGAAGAGGGGCTACATCAATGTGGACTTCAAGGACGTATGGACAATGATGAAGAACGATGACGGCACAAGCAGCAGATATGCCCTCATGGGATGCGGAACCGGTACCGGTGAGAACAGGATCGAGGATGCCGTCAAGAGTGCTCTCGAATCCCCTCTTCTGAACGACTTCGACCTCAGCACTGCAGAGAAGGTCCTCATCAACATCACCACAGGCGACAACCCTGAAGGCCTCACCATGAGCCAGTATGGAGAAGTGACCAAGATGATAGAGCAGCACACCGGCAAGGCAGACAACTTCAAGAGCGGACTCGTCTTCGACGAAAGTCCGGAATTCGGAGACAGACTCAATGTCACAGTAATCGTGACCGGCATCAACATGACCATGGTGCTCCCGCAGACCGGACTCGGAAACATGATAATGATAAACAGCAATTTCCGGTACGAAAGGGACAAGGCAGCCTCTACGGAAGGCATCGATCTCCCACAGGTAAAGGTACATAAGATAGGATACAACAGTGCTCCGGTGAGAAAAATCCTGTTCACAGAAGGCTGTCCGACACCTTCATTACTGATCTCCGATGACCAGAACATGAGCGAACTGGAGAATGTTTCCGCACTCAGACGCAAGGCAATGTACGGACAATCCAAGGACGAATGATAATTTTTCGTATTTTTGCAGGTTGAGATAAAGTTTATTTGCAATGACAAGGAAAACACGTGTAAGATTTGCGCCATCTCCGACAGGGCCGCTGCATATGGGCGGTGTGAGGACGGCGCTATACAATTACCTCTTCGCAAAGCAGCGCGGAGGAGACTTCATCATCAGAATCGAAGATACAGACTCGCAGAGATTCGTCCCTGGAGCCGAAAAATATATAATCGAAGCACTGAACTGGTGCGGAATAGTGCCTGACGAAGGCGTTGACACAGAAGGGAATGTAGTCGAGACCGCATCTGAGCGTCATCCTCATGCCCCATACAGGCAGAGTCAGAGAAAACCGATCTACAGGCAGTATGCAGAACAGCTCGTAGCAGACGGCTATGCATATTATGCTTTCGATACGGCAGAGGAACTCGGAGCGAAGAGGGCTGAAATGGAGGCTGCAGGCCAGACATTCATCTACGGCCAGACCACACGTATGGGTCTGCGCAACTCGCTTTCAATGCCTGAATCCGAATGGAAGGAACTTCTCGAGACCCGCACAGACTGGACCATACGTTTCAAGATGCCGGAGAACAGAGTCGTGAAGATGGATGACCTTATCCGCGGTCATGTGGAAGTCAACACCTCCACACTCGACGACAAGGTGCTCTGGAAAAGGGCTGACGAACTGCCTACATATCACCTTGCAAACATCGTGGACGACCACCTCATGGAGATTACCGAAGTGATCCGTGGCGAGGAATGGCTTCCTTCACTCCCACTCCACTACCTCCTTTACGAGGCCTTCGGCTGGACAGAGACCCAGCCGAGATTCGCCCACCTCTCCCTTCTCCTGAAGCCTGACGGAAAGGGCAAACTCAGCAAGCGTGACGGCGACCGCCTAGGCTTCCCTGTATTCCCTCTTCAGTGGGTCAACTCTGAAGGAGAAGTTTCCCGCGGATACCGCGAGGACGGTTACTTCCCTGAAGCATTTGTGAACCTTCTCGCCATGCTCGGATGGAATCCTGGCACTGAACAGGAACTTTTCACTCTTGAAGAACTGACAGGGGCATTCTCTCTTGAAAGGGTCGTCAAGTCAGGAGCAAGATTCAACGCAGAAAAGGCGAAATGGTACAACAAGGAATATCTCCGCATGAAGTCTGTCGAAGAACTGACAGGACTGTACATTCCTGTACTGGAGTCCCATGGAATGCAGATTGTCGACTGCCCTGTATGCGCGATCACAGCAGGTGCAGATATGACTGCAACTGGAGCAGATTTTGAAAACAGGATCTTCTCGCGCCAGTACGTGGAAAGAATCGTAGCCCTGATACAGGAAAGGGCGACATTCGTTGCAGACTTCTGGGACATCGCATCATATCTCTTCGTGGCACCGACAACCTTTGTCGAGAAGGACGCAGCGAAATTCTGGAAGGAAGAGAACTACACCCTCGCACTTCAGGCAGCAGGATTCATTCTTGATTTCAAGGGAGAGTTCACCAAGACAGCACTGGAAGGCCCTCTTGAAGAATACATCCGAAGCAATGAATGGCCTATGGGCAAGGTGATGAACTGCCTGCGTCTGGCACTCGTCGGAGCATCAAGCGGACTCGGAATCGCAGACATCGTCACCCTCATCGGAAAGGAGGAGTTCGCAAGAAGAATCGAGTACATAAAGTCTACATTAGGTTGTTAAAGTTCGTGTTATGAAGATAGGAATATGCAATGACCACGCTGGCGTGGACTACAAGAACCGACTGGTTGAATACCTGACCGGCAAAGGATATGAAATCGTGAACTTCGGAACAGACACCACCGACAGCATGGATTACCCGGATGTGGCACACCCTCTTGCATCGGCGGTAGAAAACGGAGAAGCAGACCTCGGCATCGCATTCTGCGGCACAGGCAACGGTATGGCCATGTCCCTGAACAAACATGAAGGCATACGCGCAGGTCTATGCTGGTCTGCAGAGATCGGCAGGCTCATCAAACAGCACAACAATGCAAATGTGCTCGTCATGCCGGCACGTTTCATACCATTTGAGACAGTTGTCGAGATCACTGATGCATGGCTCACAGAGGAATTCGAAGGTGGCCGTCATCAGAAACGCATCGACAAGATACCTTGTAAATAATTGATTTTGGAAGCATTCATACTCAATCCGGGTTCAGGTCCTCTTTCAAGGAACATCGAGGACTATCCGGAAGGGATAATAATCCCGATTGACAAACCATACAGATGGACATCGGCGGACGTGATCAGAAAGGTCAAGTTCGCCGCTATCCGTCATTTCAGCAAGAAGAATCTGAAAGTAGGACATGCAGGCACCCTCGACCCTCTCGCCACAGGAATCCTTCTGGTGTGCATAGGCAAAGCAACCAAACTTGCAGAAACACTTCAGTCGCATGACAAGGAATATGTGGCAGGAATCACCTTCGGTGCCACTACCCCGTCCTACGACCTTGAAAAGGAAATCGACAGGTTCTTCCCATATGAACACATAACAGAGGAATCTGTCCTCGAGGCACTGCCGGCATTCATAGGTGAGCAGGACCAGATAGCCCCCCTCTTCTCTGCCAAGTCCGTCGACGGTGTCCGTGCCTATGAACTCGCACGCAGACTGCACAAGGAGGGCAAGACACTGGATGACGCAGCAGAAGAACTGATCCGCATATCCCGAATAACCATCAGCGCTCTGGAACTGCTCCGTTTTGAGGGCAGGAATGAGGGACTCGAGGACCGTACCACCCGCGGCACGGAAGCGGGAGGACCACAAACGGAGCGAAGTGGTGGGGTGAGCGAAGCAGTTCATTCTGCATCGGGCAGAATAAACGTGACGGACAACTCGGCCCTCGGCCTGCCTCGCGCATCTGTACGCATGGTATGCAGCAAAGGCACCTATGTCAGAGCCTTCGCCCGTGACCTCGGAGAAGCGCTCGGCACAGGAGCCCACCTGGACAGTCTGCAACGTAGCAGAAGCGGCATATTCCGCATAGAAAACGCCCTCACGGTCGACCAGGTCATCTCCCTGCTCTCCCACCCGTGATACACAACGCACTGAACACCAGCACTTTAACATGAGCACCCTGCCTGCTGAAGCAGGCAGGACAAAACATCAACTAACTATCACTCAGGTAGTTACAGCACACGGATATTTTGAAGGAAAACCTCACATATTCATACAGGAACATCTGGAAGGTCGCCTATCCGATCCTCATCAGTCTCGTCATGGAACAGATGATCGGTCTGACCGACACCGCCTTCCTCGGAAGAGTCGGAGAAGTCGAACTGGGCGCATCAGCCATCGCCATAGTCTACTACATGGTCCTGTTCATGATAGGATTCGGCTTCAGCATCGGTGCCCAGATCATCATAGGAAGACGCAACGGAGAAGGCAACTTCAAGGACACAGGCAAGATATTCTGGAACGGACTTTACTTCGTCCTGGGCTTGTCCGGCATACTGATCTTCCTTTCAGAAGCATTCTCGCCATGGCTCATGAAGTTCATGGTTTCTTCAGAAGCGATATATGATGCCGCACTCAGTTACGTAAGATGGCGACTTCCGGGAATGGTCTTCGCCTTCATCACGGCAATGTTCCGCGCGTTCTACGTCGGCACCACCCAGACCAGGACACTGACTCTCAACTCAGTAGTCATGGTCCTGTCCAATGTGATCTTCAACTGGATCCTTATCTTCGGGCATTGCGGATTGCCGGCCTTGGGGATCACAGGAGCGGCTATAGGCTCCAGTCTGGCAGAACTTGTGTCACTGATCTTCTTTGTCATATACACGAAGATCGCATGTGACAAGTCCAAGTACGGACTGGACAAGCCGGACAGACCTCAGGCCGCAGTACTGAAATCCATGATGCCGACATGTTCATGGACCATGATACAGCACACCATCTCGGTAATGACATGGTTCATATTCTTCCTGTTCATAGAGCATCTTGGAGAAAGGGCTCTGGCAATATCAAACATAACGCGAGGCGCATCCGGACTTATATGGGTAGTCCTGCAGGCATTCTCGTCCACATGCAGCACCCTGGTCAGCAACATCATCGGAGAAGGTCATCAGGACAAGGTGATGTCCCTGATAAAACGTATACTGAAACTCTCATACGGCATCGTGAGCGTGATGATACTGCTGTTCTGCCTCTTCCCGGAGGCAATAGCCCACATATATACCGACATTCCGGATCTTGTAGCGGCATCTGTTCCTGCCCTGATCGTCATGAGTTCATCCTATCTGCTGAATGTCGGAGGACAGGTATTCTTCCTCGCAGTATCAGGAACAGGAAGCACGAAGACGGCATTTCGTCTTGAACTCGTGGCACTCGCAGTCTACATGGTCTACTGCTATGTCATCATCGGATACATAAAGGCAGATGTAGCAATATGCTGGACAGCAGAACATGTTTACGCAGGAATGCTACTGCTTTGCAGTTGGCTATATATGCGGAGCGGCAGATGGAAGAACCGCCAGATCTAGCGCTACCCGCGTCAAATCGTGCGATATTGTCTGATGGCACGGGTGAAGACATGGTCCATAGGATATTTTGCCTTTGAGGCCGCAGCCTTGCGGGCAATTTCAGAAGCGACGCTGCAAATATCCATCATACGTACCACGTGATCGGTGCAGAGGTGTTCCAGAAGAAGATGGAAGGCATGACCGTGATCCTGATGGCGCAGATGACACAGTTCGTGAAGAAGGACATAGTCCTGAAGGATCTGCGGAAGAGTCATTATCTTCAGATTAAGGTTGATGTTGCCCTTTGCCGAACAACTTCCCCAGTTGCTGACATTATTCTTTATGGTAACACGGTTATATACGAATCCGTATCTCGCTGCGAGTTCTGCTAACCTTGGAGGAAGTTTGGCCTTGGCCTGTGTGCGCAGAAGTTCGATATGAGCCTCTGAAGGAACCGGAACATCCTTATACTTAGCCTTCTGACGGGCAATCGTCTGTATCACCCAGTCGCGACGGAGCCTGAAGAAGGCTATTGCTGCAGAATAAGGGACAATATATGGCACAGATACACTGACCCCTTTGAAGGGATGGACACGTATGCCTATACTCCTGCTTCTGGTGCTCTTACGGAACACCACCTCTCCGATTTCCGGATCAACATAAATCTTTCCAGCATCTCTAGCCATATGATTCACATCTGACACAAAGGTAATCATAAAAATGTCAACCTATGATACATCACAAGCGCAGACTCGGAAATTTGCCTCAGTTTAACATGATTCACCTTTATATTATGAGGAAAACCCTTTCCGTCATCCTGAGGTCGCGAGGGATCAACAAACAACCCGGCGGGTTTTTGCAGCGAGCAGCCTGCGGCAGATGATGCGCATGCGAGAGGGCTGGCGAAGGGACTGTGATTTTTCTGGCATGACAAACTGCAGGGCGGCACCGGAAGGTACCGCCCTGCTTCAGTAATATTTATGTTAACAGGTCAAGAATTACTTTTTCTCCATTTCAGCATTGATGGTATATACATATCCGGCCTGCATAGGCAGTTCTTCCGATATTGGAATTATTTTTTCACATGTAACAACGCCCTGATATAGAGATACGGTTATATTTCCTGCCGGTAACTTTCCATAAGGACCAGGAATGTAAATCACAACATTTCCATTGTCTTCAGCAGGAATATTCAATCCCATCTGAACAAATGTTTGTCCTCCACCAGCCCATTGGAACGGTGTAGAATAATCGAATTCCTGCCAAGTGCCGGTAGTAATGAATCCTTCTGATTTAACTTCTACGCAAGTAAGAGTGCCACCTTCTTCTATATCATCTGGGAGAGAGAGATTGAGTTTCAGAACAGACAAGGTCTTGACAAGAGATGTATTCGCCTTTCCATCAACCACATCCACCTGACCGATCATAGCATCCACTCCAGCGATATGATCCAGAGATCCGTTTCCTGTCTGAGAGAGATTTGAAACATTGATGGTCTTCCAAGTCAAGTACTCACTGTTTTTGTCTATTCTGAAATGCTGACCTTCTGTACTCCAATATGTATCGAAGTGATCACTCATTGCAGGGTATACTGCAAAGTACTTTGCACCGTCTGTAGGAGTGAAAGATCCTGTAAAGACTGCATTTTTGCGACCCGCGGTTCCTGAGGATGTCATGGTCTGCAGATTTATCGCTTTATCATCTTTGACTGTTACAATTGAAATGGCTTCTTCAGCATCCCAAGACATCTTCAACCCATGGTTATCAGTATATGATGCACGGGTTGACAAGTCTTCAAACGAAGCAGTCAAAGTCAATTGTATAGGCTTCTGTTCTACTGCTGTTTCCTTTATACATGAAACGAACATGGCTGACGCAATGGCAGCGAATAATATAATCTTCTTCATATCTGATACTGATTTAGAATGACTCATTAACCATTGATGCTCCAACCTTCTTCATAATCAATACTTGAGGCCTGAAGGATGTCCTGTTCGATTTCGAGTTCCACCTCCATCAGTTGAGGAGACTCATAGATTTTCTCGTTCATAGTGCTTTAAATTAGACTTGTTATACTTATGTTGATTATTAATAATTCAATTGTACAAAGGTACCCCCCCCGACATTTCTTGTTTGGAAATATGTGACTTCGTAGTTGAAAAAAGTGACAACTACGGCATTCACAGGGCTAAAAAGTCGAAAAGGGCGGTAAGACATTGGTTTGCCTTACCGCCCTCGGTATCATCATATGGTGTCTGTTACTAGAACATCTCCGGTTCGTTGTTTGACTCGTTGTTCTCGACCGGACGCTCACGACGTGGACCTCTTGGGCCGCGGTCATCGCGACGTGGACCACGGTTGTCGTCACGACGTGGGCCGCGATTGTCACGACGGTCGTTGTCACGGCGTGGACCTCTGTCTCCGCGTGGCTTGCGCTCAGGCTCAACATATCCCTCAGGCTTCTCGATGAGAGCCTTGCGTGAAAGCCTCATCTTTCCTGTCTTCTCGTCGATCTCGAGGAGTTTCACATCCACCTCGTCTCCGATAGCGAGTACATCCTCTACCTTCTCGGTCTTCTTCCAGTCGATCTCAGCGACATGGAGAAGGCCTTCCTTACCAGGGACGATCTCTCCGAACGCACCGAACTCGAGGATAGAAACCACCTTTCCGTGGTATACTGTACCTGCTTCAGGAACTGCAGTTATGCCGTTGATCCAGTTCAGAGCCTTGTCCATAGACTCCTTGTCAAGACCGAAGATATCAA
>JAFVHZ010000142.1 GCA_017474265.1 Bacteroidales bacterium
CGTTTTCGTTGAAGAACTTCTCTGTCTTTGAAACAGCCTCAACTACTGCCTCGGCATTTTCATTTTTGATTTCTTTAGCCATATCGATTAGTTTTTATATTTGTCAATAATATCTGTCCGTACACGACAGGGCGCACAAACAGGCGGCAAATTTAGAAAAAAATGTCCAAACTCCCAATAAAAATGTTATCTTTGCCTTGATATCGCAAAAGAATATGCCAGTACTCGAAAAAATCGTCATATCCGACTTCAGAAATATAGAACTTCAGGAACTGGAGTTTTCGCCCAACGTCAACTGCATAAGCGGGAACAATGGCGAGGGAAAGACAAATCTTCTTGACGCAATCTATTATCTGTCAATGACAAAAAGCGCTTTTGCCACTTCCGATAAGTTCAATTTCCGTCATGGTACTGAAGGTTTTTCACTTGCAGGCACGTACAGGATGGAAAACGGACTTACTAGCAGGTTTTCCATGAAGATGACAGCGAAAGGCGAAAAGAAGGTCAGGCGTGATGACAAGCCATATGGAAGAGTATCGGAACATGTCGGCATACTGCCGATAGTAATGATATCTCCTGCGGACATATCCATGGTAAGCGAATCCGGTGAAGAGAGAAGACGTTTTGCCAACGCGGTGCTTTCCCAGATGGACCGTGAGTACATGACGTCACTTCAACAGTATAACCGCCTTCTGCAGCAACGCAACAGGATGTTGAAGGAGATGGATCCGGACAGGTCGCTTCTTGAAGTGATAGATATGCGCATGGCATCTCTGGCGGAGCCGGTATATCAGGCCAGAAAAAGATTTGTCGAAGACCTGAATCCTATTGTGTCAGAGTACTATAAGGCACTTTCTGGCGATTCGGAACAGGTAGGAATCGAATATGAATCGGAACTTTCCAAGGCATCTCTCGATGCGATATTCTCATCAGCATTCGAACGTGACAGGGCTCTAAGGTACACTTCGTCAGGTGTTCAGAGAGACGATTTCATCTTTACCATGAACGGACATCCTATCCGCAGATACGGATCGCAGGGACAGCAGAAGTCTTTCCTCGTGTCCTTGAAATTCGCCCAATATGAAATAATGAAGAAGAATTATGGCTTTGCTCCCGTGCTTCTTCTTGATGACGTCTTTGACAAACTTGACATGGGCAGGATATCCAACCTTCTTCAGATGGTGGCCGGAAATGATTTCGGTCAGATATTCATCACGGACAGCAACAAGGTGAGGATGTCCGGCATAGTTGATGCACTGACCAGGGACAGGGCATATTTTGAAACTGTCAAGGGAACCTTTACAAGGATATAGGAATGGCGTGGAACGGAAACAGGATAGGCCGTAAGGAGGCCCAGGGGATGTCTGAACTGATAGTCCAGTATATCCGGGAGATGAAACTGTCTTCCGGTTTCAACCGTCAGCGCGTCTTTGAGGCGTGGGATGCCGTATCCGGTGCGTCCCGATACACGGTGGGCCGTTTCTTCAGGGACGGGGTGCTCTACTGTACGATAAGTTCGTCTGTCGTCAGGAACCGGCTCTACTTCCAGAGGGACGTGCTTCTGAAGGAGTTGAACGCATATCTCGAGTCTGAAGGACGATATATCGATGACGGTGCCGGCCAGCCTGTGAAGAACATTGTATTAAAGTGATTATGAAGATTGTAGCAGATGTTGATGTGCCTTTTCTCAAAGGCGTTCTCGAACCTTATGCAGAGGTGCTGTACAAGAAGGGACGTGAGATAACGCGTGATGATGTGGTTGATGCTGATGCGCTTATTCTGCGTACGCGGACAAAGTGCAATGCAGAACTTCTTGAAGGTTCAAAAGTCCGCCTTATAGCGACGGCGACAATCGGTACCGACCATGTGGATTTTGATTATTGCAATTCTCATGGGATCGAAGTCCATAATGCGGCTGGATGCAATGCCGGTGGAGTGATGCAATATGTGTTCTCTGCCTTATATGGTGTCGCTGCGCGTAAGGGTATAAAGATAGACGGCAGCACGATAGGTATCATAGGTGTAGGGAATGTCGGCCGTAAGGTCGAGGAAATGGCTGAATATCTGGGGTTCAATGTGCTCAGATGCGATCCTCCGCGCGCAAGGGCGGAAGGTGTTGAAGGCTTCTGCTCTCTTGAGTATCTTCTCGAGAACTCCGATATTGTCACCCTGCATGTCCCTCTGGATGAAATCACCCGGGGAATGGCCGGATCCCGGTTCTTTGCCATGATGAAGCAGGGCTCCATCTTCATAAACGCTTCCAGAGGTGAGGTTGTAAATGAGGAGGCCTTGAAGGCAACTTTGCCCAAGTTCGGTGCTGTAGTCATAGATACATGGAACAACGAGCCGAATGTGGATGAGGAACTCATTGATATGGTGGATATTGCGACTCCTCATATCGCCGGCTACTCATATCAGGGCAAGCAGACAGGAACAGCCATGGCGGTTCAGGCCGTTGCGCAATTCTTCGGAATCGGTGAACTGATGGATTTCTTTCCGGAGGCAGATATTGAAGATCATGATCCGGTTCTTCTGGATCTGAAAGGTAAGAATCATGGACAGATTGCCGCGGTTTTCCAATATAATTATCCTATCTTTACTGATGATTTCCGTTTCCGTATGGAACCTCACAAGTTTGAAAGACTGAGAGCGGAATATCAGTATCGGCGTGAAGTATATTTCGATAAGACAACATTATTAAATAACAACCATATGTTTACAAAAGAAGATATCGCACAGATCGAGCACAGAGGCTCGAATGTACAGACAGTTCAGCAGCAGGTTGAACGTTTCAAACAGGGTTTCCCTTGGATGAAGATAGTTGCTCCTGCCACTCCTGAGAGAGGAATCCAGGTGCTTGATGACGCTTCTGTCAAGGCTGCAGCAAAGTACTATGATGGTGCTGTCATCAACGGCAAATGCAAATTTGTTCCTGCATCAGGTGCGGCTTCGCGTATGTTCAAGGACCTTTTCAGCGGACTTGATGCCCTCAAGGCAGGAAAGGAACTTGCAGATGATGCTCCTGCTGCAAAGTTCGTCGACAGGATTGCCGAGTTTGCCTTCTACACTCCGGAACTCTTCGGCGAGAAGACATGCAAGTGCCCTGAATACAGGATGGAAGTGCTTTCCAAGACACTTACTGACGAAGGTCTGGGATATGGTGCGAAACCTAAGGGAGTGCTCAAGTTCCATAAGTATACAGACGGTGAGATACGCACAGCATTTGCCGAGCATCTCGTTGAGGCCCAGAATTATATGAGAAATGAAGATGGTACCGCTAATCTTGTCGTGACCATCTCTCCGGAGCATCAGCATCTTTTTGAAGAGGCTTATGCTGAAGTAAAGGAAGCATATGAGGCAAAGTATGGAGTGAAGTACAACATCACCTTCACCTTCCAGGACAAGGCGACAGATACAATTGCCGTGGATGTGGAGAACAAGCCTTTCAGAACGGAGACAGACTCTCTTCTTTTCCGTCCGGCAGGACATGGCGCCCTCATCTACAACCTGAACAATATTGAAGAAGAAGTTGTTTCCATCAAGAATATCGACAATGTTGCCAATGAACGTCTCCTCCCTGAGACTGCTACATGGAAGAAAGTGCTCCTGGGAAAGGCTCTAGAACTTCGTGATACCCTTCACGGATATCTTCGTGAACTGGACGCAGTATGTACTCCTGTGGCAGGTTCACGTGTGACTGTGGCAGGCGTTCCTGGTTATGATCCTGTCTATGAGGATATCTATGCGACTCCTGAGGTTCAGGGACTCTGTGACGATATCGAGGCTTTCCTTGATAATGTACTTTGTGTCAAGATGCCTCAGGCCGAGACATGCAAGGAGCGCGTGGAGGCCATCCGTGCGAAACTCAACCGTCCTGTACGTGTTGCAGGTATGGTAAAGAACCAGGGCGAGCCGGGCGGCGGTCCTTTCATCATTGCAGAAAAGGACGGATCTACATCTCTTCAGGTTCTTGAAAGCGTACAGATTAACATGTCTGACGATCATGCACGCAATGCCCTTGCATCGGCGACTCACTTCAATCCTGTAGATATCGTATGTTGTCTGCATGACTATAAAGGCCAGAGTTTCGATCTTCTGAAATATGTCGACGAGGATGCCGGTTTCATCAGTTCAAAGAGTTATCAGGGCAGGGAACTCAAGGCTCTGGAACTTCCTGGTCTCTGGAACGGTGCCATGAGCAACTGGAACACATTGTTCGTTGAGGTTCCTCTCGCAACCTTCAACCCTGTCAAGGTCGTTCTCGATCTCCTCAGGCCTGCACATCAGAACTAAACTATATATATTATATATGGTATACGGCTCCGGCAACGGGGCCGTTTGTTTTTGATATTACTGCCATATTTGCGATATTTGCAGTCCAAACCATGTGATTATGAAGTTCCGCATACTTATATCTGTCTTTGTCTGCTCAGTTATTGCCTCGTGTGGCCCACGGGATTATGATGAGTTCCGGGTCGGCTGTGTGCGACAGCGCTCCTGATGTGGTCAACTGGCTTGACTATGGAAAGGACCACTATGCTACTGTTTCATGGAACCATGCTCCGGAAGGCCGTGCCATGGTCATTGCCGCAATGGCCGGCCTTTTCTTTGCCAGCACCCAGATTTTCCTCTATATTTGCATTGCTCTTGTCGGTTTCGGCAACTCCAATGTGTTCTCTATCATCTTCTCGCAGGCTCTGCTCAACGAACCGGACAAGCAGAACGAAGTGTCGGGTCTGATGATCATGGGACTTTTCGGAGGTACCGTATTCCCGCTCGCAATGGGATTTGCAGCGGATATGATGGGACAGAGCGGCAGCGTGGCTGTAATGGCTATCGGTGCAGCATATCTGATGGTTTATACATTCATGATCAAATCAGCAAAGTAATATGGGAAAATTTATCGTAGGAATGGGTGAGGCCCTATGGGACTGCCTTCCTGATGGACGTAAGATAGGAGGTGCTCCGGCAAACTTCGCATATCATGTGGGTCAGTTCGGTTTCGAGTCTCTGGCAGTCAGTGCCATCGGAGATGATGAACTCGGACGTGAGATAGTCGATAAGTTCAATCAGAGGAACCTGAACTTCAGACTTGATACTGTCGCATATCCGACAGGTACCGTTCAGGTGACTCTTGATGAAAAGGGAATCCCTTGCTATGAGATCATGGAGAATGTGGCATGGGACAATATCCCGTACTCATCGGAACTCGAGGCGATTGCGCGTGATTGCCGTGCCGTATGCTTCGGTTCGCTTGCACAGCGTAGTGAGGTTTCAAGAAACACCATCAACAGATTCCTTGATGCCATGCCGGATGGAGAGGACACTTACAAGATCTTCGATATCAATCTTCGTCAGCATTTCTATTGCAAGGAAACGATTGTGAATTCATTGAATAAGTGCAATGTGCTGAAGATAAATGATGAAGAACTTGTTGTCGTTTCGGAGATGTTCGGAATGACAGGTCTTTCTGACGAGCAGGCATGCATGAAGATCCTGACTGACTACAACCTCAGGATGCTTATCCTGACATGCGGTACAAACGGCAGTTATGTGTTCACTGCAGATGACATGTCGTTCCAGCCGACTCCAAAGGTGGAGGTTGCCGATACTGTCGGAGCGGGAGATTCATTCACCGGATCGTTCGTAGCATCAATCCTTAAAGGAAAAACCATACAGGAAGCCCATAAGAGGGCAGTGGAAGTGTCGGCGTTCGTGTGCACACAGAACGGTGCCATGCCAAGACTTCCTGAAGAACTTATTGCTTAGTGTTATTGGTTAATTAAGCAATTACCCCGGCATTCGTCGTGATGATGAGTGCCGGGGTCTGTTTTATTCCGTTCGGTGACTAATCGATGAACTTCACCTTGTTCCAGTCGCGAGGCTTTGCGTCCGGGGATTCGTTGGCATAACCGAGGCCGATGCAGATTATAGGCTCATATCCTTCGCTGAATCCGAGGATCTTGAGAGCCTCTTCAGAATGCTTCAGGAATCTTACCGGACTTCCAAGACATACGGATCCTACGCCCATTGACCATGCAGAAAGCATTATGTTTTCAGAAAGCAGCCCGCAGTCGACAGGCGAACAGTCGTATGACGGGTCGTTCGCAACGAATACCATCACAGGTGCATCTCTGAAACATCCCTTTACCGCATCAGGATTGACCTCCGGATTTGCTGCGGCCATTGCCTCCTTTATCTTTTCCATTACTTCCGGATTGTCCACGACACGCACCTCCCATGACTGCTTGTTCATTCCGTTAGGGGCGTTGATTCCGCATTCCATGATCTTGTTCAACGTGTCGCGCCCAACAGGCACCTGCTTGTAGTTCCGGATGCTTCTGCGGGACATTATGGTTTCGATCGTTCCGTTTTTCTGTCCGCAGCAGGTCTTCTCTGCTGTGTGTGTACAGGATATTGCCGCCGTCAGGCAAAGTCCCGCCAGGATGGTCTTGAAAATCTTCATTGTCAATCTGTTTTGGTCTTATGGGACCAAATATAGTGATTTTTTTCAAGACAATATCTTCCTTTGCGGACCGGAACCGAAATCTGTCATTTCATCCATCTGCGGTATGGAGGTCTTTGCGACGCTTTCTGCCAGAACAAGTTTCTTCATTTCGTCCTTATGTATGTCAAGGGCCTCGGAAAGGAGGCCGATCGCACGCGGAAAGAATTTCCTGAATTCCTTTTCCGTGTCGCATAGGAATTCGCAACTGAACATTATGTTCTTCATGTCATCGAGGACAACGCTCTTTACTGCGTAGGACTGTTCCATCGTAATGTTTGATGCGTCCATGAACAGTTCGCGGAACTCTTCTTCGATGGAAAAGAAAAGTCTTATGGACACTATGCCTTCCTCATACTCTACGACACCGAGGTTGTCATCTATGCCGAAGAGAATATGGCTCTTTTCGAAAGTAGGATAAAAACCTCCTTCCATCATGCATCTGAAGATACTTCTCATTGACAGTTTCATGGCTGTTGTTTTTGTTTGCGTGTTTTCGCCATGACATATTTGGTGCCGCGGTCTTGCGTGAATGAATGTTTTTAGTTAAATTTGGAAGATTTTAAACACGAAATGAAGAATATCCTCATACCGGATTGCGGTCAGAAGCGCCTCATCTTTTATCTGGCGATGGAGGATTATGTGGCCTCGAAATTTGATGACGAGGCTTTTTTTGTCTGGCAGTCAGAGCCTACGGTCATCATAGGCCGCAACCAGATTCTGGAGAATGAAGTCAATCTTGATTATTGCAGCGGAAACGGCGTGCAGGTGTACCGTCGCAGAAGCGGAGGGGGATGCGTGTATTCCGATAAAGGCAATGTCATGATTTCATATATATCCCGTCGTGGGGATGTCGCCTCTGTCTTTGGCAGATATCTTTCCGAACTTACTGATGCGTTGTGCTGTCTCGGACTGCCGGCGCAGAGGTCGGAGCGTAATGATGTGCTGGTGGCAGGCAGAAAGGTCAGTGGAAACGCTTTTCACCAGTTGCCGGACAGAAGTGTCGTCCATGGCACCCTTCTGTATTCTACCGACTTGGATGCCCTGACTGACGCACTTCGTCCTCCGGTGGAAAAACTCCAGAGACATGGCGTGGAATCGGTCAGACAAAGAGTATGCAATCTGTCCGGGTATCAATGGGGGAGCGATCCTGTGCCGGAGCCATTGAAGAGCGTTGAGGCACTTATGGGATTCCTTACAGCGCGTTTCTGTGACGGACAGATTGTCCTTTCGGAGGAAGACGTCAGGAAGATCGAGATTATTGAAAATGAATATTTGACACTTATATGATTATGGAAGAGAATCTTTTGAAGACCTGTCTTTATGACAAGCATGTAGCTCTCGGGGCTCTGATGAGTCCGTTCGGCGGCTTCATCATGCCTATCCAGTACACGAACATCACCGATGAACACAATGCCGTGCGCCATCGTGCCGGCATGTTTGATGTATCCCATATGGGTGAGATCTTCGTCAGCGGTCCGGATGCGGAGAAATATGTCAATCATGTCTTCTCCAATAATATCGAAGGAATGGAGGACGGCAAGATCCTGTATGGCATGATGCTTAACCATGAGGGAGGTACGGTTGATGATCTTCTGGTCTATAAGGAGTTCGAACCGGATCATTATCTTCTGGTCGTGAATGCATCCAATATTGCCAAGGATTATGATTGGCTTTGCGCCCAGACAGAGGGTTATGACGTAAAGGTCGTGAATGCGTCCGATTCATGGGGACAGATTGCTCTTCAGGGACCTGAGGCTGAGAAATATGCAGTCGGGACTCTTGGTCTTGCCCCTGCTGCAGAACTCGGATTCTATACATATTACGAGGCTGAACACAAGGGTGAGAGGATGATTGTGAGCCGTACCGGCTACACCGGAGAAGACGGTTTCGAGATTTACGCTTCGCATGAGGCTATCAACGAGATGTGGGACATTCTCCTTGATGCAGGAGTCGTTCCTTGCGGTCTCGGCTGCCGTGATACACTCCGTTTTGAAGCAGGTCTTCCTTTGTATGGCCACGAACTTGCTGATGACATCACACCTCTTGAAGCAGGTCTCGGCATGTTTGCCAAGGTGAAGGACAAGTCTGATTTCATCGGTCGTGATGCCCTTGTTGCCCAGAAGGAAGCAGGACTTACGCGAAAGAGTGTCGGAATCGAACTGCAGGACAAGGCCATTCCTCGTGCAGGTTACCCTGTAGAAGTGGACGGAGTTCAGGTGGGAGTCGTGACCACAGGATATAGGTCGATCTCTACAGACCGCAGCGTATGTGTGGCACTTGTTGACAAAGCATACACAGAACTCGGCACCAAAGTGGAGATCCGCATCCGCAAGAAGGTCTTCCCTGGCATAGTCACCAAGCGCCGTTTTTATGAAACCAATTATAAAAAATAAATATTAAAGATTATGGCAAAGACAGTAGAAGGACTCTATTACAGTGAGTCACACGAATGGGTAAAGGTAGAAGGTAATGTTGCAGTCATCGGCATCACCGATTTTGCACAGCATGCGATGGGCGACCTCTCATATGTGGATATGCCTGAGGTGGACGATGAACTTGTGGCAGGTGAGGAGTTCGGTGCAGTCGAGAGCGTGAAGGCGGCCAGTGACCTTTTCTGCCCTGTTTCAGGAACAGTAGTCGAAATCAATGAGGCTCTTGAGGATGCTCCTGAACTTCTCAACGAGGATGCATTCGCCAACTGGATCATGAAGGTAGAGATGAGCGATCCTTCTGAACTTGAGGCTCTTATGGATGTTGCCGCATACGAGGCAATGTGTGCAAACGAATAAATGACACAGTCATGGCATTTTCATATTTCCCTCATACGGAAGATGACATACGCCAGATGCTGGACAGAATCGGAGTAGGGTCGCTTGACGATCTCTACTCCGATGTCCCTCAGGATGTCATCTATCGCAAGGAATACGACCTTCCTGACGCAATGTCGGAGCATGAGGTCCGCCAGTATTTTGAGGAACTTGCCGAGCAGAACACCAGTCTGTTCTGTCTTTGCGGCCTTGGAGCATATGACCATTATTCTCCAGCCGTGATTCCTCATATCATTTCGCGTTCTGAATTCCTGACTGCATATACTCCATATCAGCCGGAAGTCTCTCAAGGCACCCTCAGGTACATCTTCGAGTACCAGTCGATGATCACTGAACTGACCGGCATGCACTGCACGAATGCCTCAATGTATGACGGCGCTACAGCCGCTGCGGAGGCGATGATGATGGCGATGGCTTCGACAAAGAAGAAGACCCGTGTGCTTCTGTCGGAAGGTCTTCTCCCGCAGGTGATCAAGGTTGTAAGGACTTACGCTTCATATAATGGGGTCGAACTTGGATTCATCCCTTGTCAGGACGGAGTGACTTCTTATGGTGCCATGCTTGCTGAACTTGCAGCCGGCGACGTGGCCGGAGTGCTCGTGCCAGGTATCAACAAGTATGGTATAATCGAGGATCTTACCGGATTTGCAGATGCGGTTCATGCTCAGAAGGGACTTCTCATGGTCTATTCTGACCCGTCTTCTCTTGCAGTGATCAAGACTCCAGGCGAATGGGGAGCGGACATCGTCTGCGGTGATTCACAGACCCTTGGAGTTCCGATGTGCTTTGGTGGACCATATGTCGGATTCCTTGCATGCACGAAGGATCATGTCCGCAAACTTCCGGGACGTATAGTAGGTGCTACGAAGGACGTGGACGGAAAGCGTGCCTATGTGCTTACGCTTCAGGCCCGTGAGCAGCATATCCGCAGGGAGAAGGCTACCAGCAACATATGCTCTAACCAGTCCCTGATGGCTCTTTATGTGACCGTATATATGTCTCTGATGGGTCCGAAGGGCCTTCGTGAGGTCAATGAACTCAGTTATGGCGGAGCGCATTATCTCCACGACAGACTTCTTGAGACAGGACTGTTCGAGAAGGCTTTTGACAAGCCTTTCCTCAAGGAGTTCACTCTCAAGTCCCTCAACCCGGTGGAAAGACTTCAGGACGCTCTTATGCTAATCGGTGTCTTCGGCGCAGTAGAGGTTGAAAAGGGCCTTGTAAATTTCTGTGTCACTGAAAAGGTCTCAAAGGAAAACATTGACGCTGTTGTGGAATATCTTAAAGAATTGGAAGCATGAAGTACTACGATAAACTGATCTTTGATCTTTCCAAGGAAGGAAGACGAGGATATTCTTTGCCGGCCAATCACTGGACTTCTACTGTGAGCGAACTTCCTGCAGGACTCAAGCGCTCGGAGGCTCCGGCTCTTCCTCAGGTGAGCGAACTCGATGTGGTCCGTCACTATACCAACCTCTCGCAGATGAACTTCGGTGTTGATTCCGGATTCTATCCGCTTGGAAGTTGCACCATGAAATACAATCCTAAGATCAACGAGGAGATTGCGGCAATGCCTGCTTTCGCAGGACTTCATCCTCTCCAGCCTGCATCTACTGTCCAGGGTGCCCTGAGACTCTATAAGGATCTCTCACATGCTCTGTCTGCGATAACAGGAATGGCCGAGTTCACCCTCGATCCGTTTGCCGGAGCGCACGGAGAACTTACAGGCCTCATGGTTATTCGCAAATACCACATGGAGCGCGGAGGTAAGCCGCCACGGGTCGGGAAAGCCCGACAGCACATAAAATCACAAAAAGAAAGAAAAAACATGCAAGAATTATTCTTAGGAAAAAGATACCACACC
>JAFVHZ010000011.1 GCA_017474265.1 Bacteroidales bacterium
AAACTGGTCACATATGACCGCATAGACCTCATAGTCCCGCAACGCCGTGAGGAACTGATAGCAGATCTGGAGAAAAGAATCGGGGTAAAGGTCATGTCAGTGGAAGTCGGCTCCGTGGATTTTCTGAGAGATTCCGCATTCATAAAGATAACCTACGCTCTTCCGAAGGGGGAAACCTGTTCGGTGGATCAGATACGTAAAGAGAAAGACTATGCCGGATAGATTTATAAGACGAAGTCTTGCGCTGATTGCTGTCATCACGATTTTCCCCGTATCACTTCTGGCAGACGAGGATGATTCTGACAGTTTCAGTGCAAGAATTTCAGCAGAAGCAGATTACAGGATAGCCCACGGTCTGCATGTTTTCGTATTCGAGGAACTGAGGTTTGGAGGAAATCAGATAATGGACCGTTCATATACGGAAATAGGTGCATCATACAAGATGAACAGTCACTTCAAGGTGGCATTGTCTTATACGGCTATTGCAGCATATAAGAACGAGGTGACAGAGTTGGAAGACAATATGCAACTTGTCAGATATTGGTACGACTGGCGTCATCGCATTTGTGGCGACATTACAGGAGCATTTAGGGCAGGACAGTGGCGATTTTCTTTACGGGAGAGGATTCAGGGGACTTACAAGACCCGTGAGTTGAACAATTATCAGCAACCTCAGACATCCTGGGTACTTAGAAGCAGGATAAAGGCATCATATAAGTTCAGGTCCATGCCCCTTGAACCATATCTCTGCTTTGAACCGAGACTGCTTCTCAATGGAGCCGCATGGAGCGATGAAGGACTGACATCCCAATATGAGGATGCGGTATTTACCGGACATAATGACATATACTTCAATCGATTGAGAGGTATGGTCGGTATGGAATGGAAACTGAACTCCAGAAATTCGCTGGATTTTTATGGCATCTATGATTATCTGCGTGATAAGGATATAGACGCACGAAAGGAAGGTAGCAGCAAAGGCGTGACACTTAAGTCGCCTGTCATATGGCAGACCGGACACAGGCTGTCGATTGGCATAGGCTATAAATTTTCATTCTGACAGTTAAACAATTAAGGACGATATTCATCAAATATGCGTATGAAAAACTTAATGAAATTTCTTGTTGCAGTGTCATCTGCACTGTTCACGCTGAATATGTCAGCACAAAATGATGAACCACAAAAAACGATTGTTCAGGAAGAACGCCCGGTAAGACTGTCTGCATCTGAACGAGCAGAACAGAGAACAGATGAAATGGATAAGGTAATAAGCCTTGACAAGAAACAGTACAAGAAGATATACAAGATTTTCCTTAAGGAGGAGAAGGCAATTGAAACTGCTATGGAAAACAGTCGTCCGATGGGGCCTCCTTCAGGTGGTATGAGCGGAGGGCGTCCACCTCAGGGAGGTGGTATGCAGGGAAGATCTGGGATGGGCGGCCCGGGAGCCGGTGGTCCGCCATCAGGCAATATGAAGGGTGGAATGCCACCTCGAGGTGGTGTCGGTTTTGCTGCACAGAAAGCGACTGTCGGTGGCAAGGAGATAGACAGTGATGAATATATTGATGAGCGCGAGGAAAAGTTCAAGAAGATACTATCGTCCGAACAATACACTCAATGGCGGAAACTTCATCCGGATCCTACCGGTTTCTTTATCAAATAACATATCACTATCATGAATTCAGGAAAATGTAACTTTTTAAAGAACGAAACTGTCCTGTATGCCATAATCTGGACATTTGTTGCATTACTTCCGTTAGCATTGCAGTTGTGGGAGTATGTCAATCAGTCTGTTTTCAATTGGAAACCGGTTCTGAGGTGGTGGACAGGTATGATACCTTTGATATTGATCTTTTTTGTCCACAATCATATATTGCTGCCGCATTTCTTGAAGAAAGACCATATTCGACAATATATTGTGTTTGTCTGTATGCTGTTGGCGGCATATCTGTTTTTCAGTTGGGCAGTGATGCAATATAGAAATGAAGGCGACTTCCCGGACATACGACCGATTCCAGAATTGAGCAGACCGGAAATGAGACCGCCAAGTCCTTTCAGGGAACTACCCAGAGGTTATATGCCAAGTCCGGATATGCGTATGCCTGAACCCCATATGACGCCTCCGCCTCGATTGTTCCCTTTTCCGTTACTGTTCAAGCTGGTACTTGCTATACTGATTCTAGGTGTCAATGTAGCCATATCATTGGTTATAAGTTCTAGAAGGGAACGGGAAAACATGAAGGATCTTCAGACATTCCGTCTGCAGGAAGAACTTAAATACCTTAAGCAGCAGGTCAGCCCGCATTTTTTGATGAATGTCCTGAATAACATACACGAAATGGTGGAAGAGAATGC